>DJVA01000052.1 GCA_002440705.1 Flavobacteriaceae bacterium UBA6268
CAACGCCTATCCCCAAGCTGCGTATTTTGGTAAAAGAAAAATAGTAACTTTAAACAAACCATAAAACACTCCGACAAAACCACGGTGGCGGCCTACCCTTCGACCCCTCGTCAGGCTCGGGGCAGGCTAGGCTCAGGGTTTGACCATTGCTGCCGAAGTGACCGCCCAGGATAATCAATATCGTTGTGCAACATTTATGAAATTCAGAATATTTAAAAATCCTATTGCTACTTTTTTTTTAATAGGACCGATTTTCCTCCTTGCTTGGTTGGTCTTTATAAATATTATTATTGCAGACGGGCGCAGGTTGGAAATAGTCCGAATTGTTGAAAACATAAATCATGAGTACGTTGGAGTTGTAACAAGAAAATATTCCGTAAGGAAAGGAGTTAAACCTACTTTTCTTGAGATCAAAGATCAAAATGGGAAATTTTGGAACATTTCTCCAAATTATGTGGCAACTGAGAATATATCGGTTGGAGATAGTATTGTAAAGATTCGTGGTGAAAATCTAATAAGGGTCAAGACCACAAATGGAACCACCTATCAATTCATCTATGAACTTATTAGTAAATCACAAAGAAATCATCCTGCCTTTCCTGATGAATGGAGCGATAAATGGCCAGAAGCAACTAGATAACACCTTCTGAAAAAATAAACTATGCACCAGAACAATTTTCCCAAACAGCGTATTTTGGTAGCAGAAAAGTTGTGACTTTATTAAATCCGACAAAAAATGGAATCCTGTAATTTTGATTGCCATGAAGCCTTTACTTAACTCCTTTATGATTTCAGCCAGTGTAGGGATAGCTTCCTACATGGGCGCGGACATTGTTCACGAAGTTATTGGGCATGGTGGGGCTGCCCTGCTTGCAGGTTTTGACATTACGCTGTTGACCTCCGTTTATTTTAAAAGCAATCCCGTCAATATCCTTATCAGCATTTGCGGCCCTCTTTCAAATTTGTTGCTTGGGCTCCTGCTTTTTGTTTTGCTAGGCTACAGGACCCTAAAGTCCGCTAAAACCCAGTTTTTCCTTATTACCTTAATGGCCTACAATCTGTTCTGGTTTTCCGGTACCCTCGTGCAGTCCGGTTTCAGTAAGGAAGGCGACTGGTCTTATGCCATGGCTTCCCTGCAAGTAGGAAGTTTGGGCAAGCCACTGCTATGGCTTGTTGGCGTATTGGCCTACTTTATGTCCATCAAATTGGTGGCCAACCGATTTTTAAGGCTGCGATTCCAAATTCCAGGGTTACCTATAAAACAAAGTACCTACCAAGCTTACTTTTTTGGGATTATGGCTGCAATCGCGGCCGGACTCTTTTACACTACAAATCCTTTTGGTGCCGCAGTGGAGGGATTGTTGGAAATGGCAGCATCATTGCCTATATTACTCGTCGTAAGACGCATGGAACCAAAAACGCCTCCCACCACCCTAAGAAGTCATTGGGTGGTTTATGGTTTGGTAGGGCTTGCCTTTCTATTGTTTTGTTTTACGCTTGGGAAAGGATTTTATTGAGGGTATTGCCAATTAGTTCAATAAACGTAACACTTCCCTGCCCCTTGCGACCTATACTTTGAAACAATCCCCTTTCACTATGCCTATAGATGGATCGTACGGCCGCTTGAGTGCCCACAACCAACGTTTCAACGAGTTGCGGCGGAAGACCATGGAGCGACGTGAACGTCGCTTAAAATACCATCGGCTGCAAACCCTCGATCCTTTGGACGATACTCTAGAGCACAAAGTCATTGATGCCCAGCAACTGAAACGGGTGAAAGCGGAGATTCGCCTAAAGGCCCGCAAAAAACGACTGAAAACCCTATACCTTTTCCTGTTAGCACTTCTCCTTACCGTTGTAGTGGTGTACTTCTTGGTGGCTTAGCGAAGGTGTCAACATGCCGCGTAGGCTAATAGTCCTGTGCAATCCTCGATCTTGCACTACGTCCAGAATGACAATAATTGTTTATTGTTAATTGAAAAGTAACGATCCCGTAATACTTCATTTTTACTCATAAAATTGGTTATTGCCTGTAATTTGAATATTATTACAGCAAAATCGATTGCCCACCTAATTGCATCTATGGAAAACCCATTTGAACGTGTCATGTCGGAACGCTCCAACGAGGCCCTTATCAAGATCGTGACGGCCGAACGGGAAAAATACCAGCCCGAAGCCCTAGAAGCCGCCGAAGCGGAAATCCAAAAACGGAACATTGACACATCCAACTTCGAGGCCCTAACACAACAGGCCACAGTGCAAAAAGAACGTGTTGCTACGGTACATTCCGATGTCGCAGGCTCTGGACTGCGTCTACTCAATTTCGTAATCGACACCATTATTTGGTTGACCCTCGCGGCCTTGTTCACCTTTCCGCTGAGTGCCAACAACCCGATGCAATTGTTGCTGGGTTATGTACTAGTGTTTGCAGCGTTTATTGGGTATTACTACGTTATGGAAACGAAATTCCAACGCACAGTGGGAAAGTTCATGACCAAAACCAAGGTGGTGCAAATGGATGGAACCCAACCGTCTAACGGTACCATCTTGGTGCGAACCCTAAGCCGGTTGCTGCCTTTCGACCGACTTTCCTACCTCTTTGTTAAAAACGGTCTGCACGACTACCTCTCGAAAACTATGGTGGTGAGGGATCGGAAGGAATGATACAATCGCAATTAAAATGTGTATTGACTTTTTTTCCATGGATTAATTCGAGAAGGTATGCGGAACTGGCGTTTGATTTCCATTGATTTTTATGGTATCTTGGGGAATCCTTTTTAATGTAGCCTCCATGGTTTTTTCCAAACGACTCACGTACATCCTAGTTGCCATCCCGGTACTTCTTTTGATTCCCTTGGTGGCCATGCAATTTACCGATGAAGTGCACTGGTCCCTAGCCGATTTTTTGTTGCTGGGAGCCCTCTTACTACTCCTGGGATTGGCCTTGGAATGGGTACTGCGGAAAGTGCATAAAAGCACACACCGTTGGATCCTGATCCTAGGATTGCTGTTCGTGTTTGCACTGATTTGGGCTGAATTGGCCGTAGGCCTCCTGGGTACACCCTTTGCCGGAAACTAACGATAATCCCATGAACCCTAAGACTACTTTCTTTTTCGAAAAACCCTCTCCTTGGCAAGCGTGCTACCGACTCCTGCAGAAAATGGTTTTGGATTGCGGACTCACAGAGGCACTGAAATGGGGTGTGCCGTGTTATACCTACCGAAACAAAAACGTGGTATTGATGCATGGATTTAATGAGTACTGTGCCTTGCTGTTCCACAAAGGGGCCTTATTGCAGGATCCTGAGGGAATTTTGGTGCAACAGACCCAAAACGTGCAATCGGCCCGACAACTGCGCTTTACGTCCGTAAAACAAATCCAAAAACTGGAAGCTACCATCAAGGCTTACGTCATGGAAGCTGTGGAAGTGGAGAAAGCTGGGTTGCAAGTGGACCTGAAGAAAACCTCGGAGTTTGATGTGCCGGAAGAACTGTTGGCCAAATTCGAGGAAGACCCTAATTTCAAGGACGCCTTTGAAGCATTGACCCCCGGGAGACAGCGTGGCTATTTGTTGTTCTTCGCGCAAGCCAAGCAATCCAAAACCAGAACGGATCGGATTGAGAAATACACCCAAAAGATTTTTGAGGGCAAAGGCTATCAGGAACGCTAATTCCTTTATTTAATGAGCTCATTGCAACTACTTTCTCACCCAGAAGTTTCGGCCGTGTTTGAACGGTATCCCGAAAAGGCCAAGAAAAAGCTAGCACAGCTACGAACACTTATCCTCTCAGTAGCTGAGGAGATGCATAACATTTCCTCTTTGGAAGAAACCCTAGCATGGGGCGAACCCAGTTACAAGACCACGATTGGGAGTACGCTGCGAATCGATTGGAAACCGAAGAAGCCACACCAATGTGGTATGTACTTTCAATGTACCAGCAAACTCATTCCCACCTTTCGAATCCTCTTCCCAAAGGAATTGAATTTTGAAGGCTCGCGCGCCATCTTATTACCCTTAGACGCACCGCTACCAAAAGAAGTGCTTAAGCCCTGTATTCAAACGGCCTTGCAGTACCATAAGGTGAAGCATTTGCTTATGCTAGGACTTTAGTTGAAGTTTTTATCTATGGCATCAAAGGCCGTATTGGCTTTTTGTATCTTTACCCAAAAGCAACTATGGCGCAGATCAATACCATTATTTTCGACTTGGGCGGGGTACTCATCGACTGGAGCCCCGAATACGTATTCTTGAAAGAATTTCGGGGCAACCGTGAAAAAATGGATTGGTTCCTCAACGAAATCTGCGCTTGGGACTGGAACCTCAACCAAGATGCCGGCTATCCCCTTGCCAAGGCCACGGAAGAACGCATAGCCCTCTTTCCAGAATATGAAGCACTGATTCGCATGTATTATGGGCGCTGGCACGAGATGTTGGGTCATGCCCACGATGATACCGTGGCCATCCTCAAAGCCTTGGTAGACCATAACGCCTACCGGGTGTATGCACTGACTAACTGGAGTGGGGAAACCTTTCCCATTGCACGACAGCGCTTTCCTTGGCTGCAATGGTTTGAAGGCATTTTGGTGAGTGGCGAAGAAGGCCTACGGAAACCCCACCGTGAAATCTATGAGTTAATGCTGGATCGCTATCAAATTGCGCCACACGAAGCTCTTTTTATTGACGACAGCCTTAAAAACATCGAGGGTGCCGAAGCCTTGGGCATTCGGGGGATCCATTTCAAGGATGCAGCACAGTTGCAGCAAGCGTTGCATGCCATGGGCATCTCTTTGTAAAATTGTAAAAAAACAGCGGGACTTTTGGGGATCCGTCATTTTTAAAGGGCATTTATTGCGAATATTTCTTACAATTTTTGTAGTTTTCTTGAACGATTCACCGAGAACGAAACGACCAAGATGAAAAAACTCAAAGTAGCCGTATTGGGCCCCATCCCTAGAGACTATATCATTACCCACAATAACGAAGTAATCCAAAAATACGGTTGTGCAACCCATACAGCCATTGCCATTTCCAATTTGTTGGGAACCGACGGCGACATCTATCCTGTAACCCATATCCGAAAGCAGGACGAGGCGGCCATTAAGGAGTTATTTGGTCCCTATCCCAACATCCATACCGATTACATATCGTCGGAAGCCGACCAAGGGGATGTGATCCAGTTGCGCTTCTTGGACCAAAACAAGCGGGTAGAGACCCAGACGGCCTTTATGAAGCCCATCATGCCCGAAGATGTTGCCCCGCTTTTGGATTGTGAAGTGTTCGTTTGCGTTCCCGTAACCGATTTTGAAGTACCACTTGAAACCCTTATTTACATCAAAAAACACAGTAACGCTTCCATCGTATTTGATGCCCACGGTCCTACTACGGCCCTTACGGTGCGTGGCGAACGGGTGACTAAATTCTGGGTAGACCGGGACCTATGGCTCCCCTACATCGATGTATTGAAAATGAATTTGGAAGAAGCCAACTGCAGCTGGTTTCAGAAGGAGTATTCCCTCGAGGACCTCAAAAACAATGATGAAATCGATCCGGAACAACTCCCGCTCTTTGCTGAATACTGTTTGAAGCAAGGCCTTCGTTCTTTGTACGTTACCTTGGATTCGCGCGGGGTGATGGTGTACACCCTAAAAAATGATGTCCTGCATCAAGAACTGGTACCTTCGGTGCCCGTAAGTCATGTGGTCGATACCACAGGTTGTGGCGATTCCTTTGCTGGGGGGATTGCCTTCAGTTTGTTGAAAGCGCCAAACGATTTTATAAAAGCGGCCCAATTTGGAAATGCGATGGGAGCACAACGCACCCAAGGGAAGACCTTCGAAGTGTTTAAATCGCTTCCCGAAACCCTTGCCATCTTAGCGCAGGTATATTCGTAAGTTTGGCTGTGGAATTCCTATTCAATGCCCTGGGGAAATTCTTTGAAATATTAACAGAACTTTGACACAGCTTCCCTAAACCGAAGGTTATTTTCGTAGTCGTATACTAAAAAAACCATGCGTAACCTACTATTTGCCTTCCTGCTCTTGTTTTCGGGTATTTTCTGGGGACAACAAAACCGAAACGTCAATGCCTCAGAATCAAAGATAACCATTAGTGGAAAAGTGGTGGAAGAAGGTTCCAACCTGCCCCTGGAATACGCCACAGTCGCCTTTTTGGCATCCGATGGAAAGATTGTAGCCGGAGGCATCACCAAAACCGATGGCACCTATCAAATACAGGTAGATCGTGGGCAATACACCGTACAATTCGAATTTATTTCCTATAAAACCGAACGGCTTACCAACCAGCGGTTGTTTAAAGATACCCAGTTGCCCACCGTGGCGCTGCATCTGGATTCGGAAAGTCTGGGCGAAGTGGTAGTACGTGCCGAGACTACCGAAGTTCAGGTACGTCTGGACAAAAAAATCTACAACATTGGTAAGGACCTCACTACCAGCGGCGCTACGGTAAGCGATGCCCTTAACAACGTTCCCTCAGTAACCGTGGATGTGGATGGGACCATTGCCCTTCGCGGCAACGAAAACGTGCGCATCCTTATTAATGGAAAACCCTCTGCCATTGCCGGATTTGGCAATACAGATGCTTTGCGGCAGTTACCCGCTGAAGTCATTGATCGTGTGGAAGTGATTACCTCCCCTTCCGCGCGATATGATGCTGAAGGAACCGCTGGAATTCTAAATATCATCCTCAAAAAAGAAAAGACCCTTGGGGTAAATGGGTCGCTCCAAACCAATTTTAGCTACCCCCTGGGAAGTAGTGCCACTACCAATCTTAACTTGCGCACGGATAAGTTCAATATTTTTAATACAACGGGCATACAATACAATGAATCGCCTGGACATGCCGATTTCCGCAATACCTATTTAGGGGATTTTGTGGACAACCCCTTGGTAATTGAAAAGCGGGAGTATGACCGGGAACGAAAAGGATTCAATACCAATTTGGGCATGGAGTATTTCCTTACGGACAATTCCTCTCTTACAGCTACCGGATTTTATCGAAATAGCAAGGACGACGACCTTACCACCAACCTCACTAGGGAATTTGACGCTTCGGATTTCTTGGCAGTTTCCAGGAACCGAAACGAGAACCAAACCGAAGATGATGAAAATTATCAGGTTTCGTTGAATTATGTAAATGATTTCAATACGCATGGGCATAAGCTCACCGCCGATTTTCAATGGGAGAAAGGCTCGGAAACCCAAAAATCCCTTATTGAGGAATACAATACTTTTCCCAATTCCGAACTATTGCCATCCGAACGCATTACCCAGGTAGAGGACCAAACGGAATACTTGGCACAGGCAGATTACGTACTGCCCATTGGGGAAAATGCGCAATTTGAAGCAGGTTTCCGGGGAAGTTTCCAAAATACGGTAACCGAGTACCTGCTTCAGGAACAGTTAGTACCCGAAGGTGCTTTTGTGCGCAACGACAGCTTGTCCAATGTATTTGATTACAACGAAAACATCATGGCCGTCTACAGTCAGTATGGCAATAAATTCGGGAAGTTTTCTTTCTTGTTGGGCTTGCGCATGGAAAACACCCAACTTAAAGGGGAGGTGACTGCTACGGATGTAAGCAGTTCCAACAACGACGACTTGAACATCAATTTCGACAAAAACTTTTTGGGGCTTTTCCCAACCGTGAATTTGGTGTACGAGCTTAATGAACAGGAAAACATTACGCTGGGCTACAACCGAAGAATCAATAGGCCTCGAAGCTGGTTCATCAACCCTTTTCCTTCGCGGTCCAGTGAAGCCAATGTGTTTCAGGGAAATCCCGATCTAAACCCAGCCTATGCCAGTGCTTTTGACCTGGGCTATTTGAAACGCTGGAAAAAACTGACATTGACCACTTCAGTCTACTATCAGTACGAGACCGATGCCTTTGAAAGAATCCAAGAGGATACAGGCGAATTGACGCCCAATGGCATTCCCATTATTAGGACCATCCCCATTAACCTATCTACCAACCAGCGGGTTGGGTTTGAATTGGGGTTGCTCTTCAACCCTGCGAAATGGCTACGCCTGAATGGCAGTTTTAATTTCTTCCGTTTCAACACCGATGGCACCTTTAACGGCGTGGATTATGGTACGGAAAGTACCAGTTGGTTTTCCCGGGGCAGTGCCAAAATTACCTTACCTGCCAAAATCGATTGGCAAACCAATGTGTTCTACAGGGGGCCTTACAGCAATGCCCAAACAGAATCGCAGGGAATCCTTTCAGTGGATTTAGCCTTCAGCAAGGATATTATTGGCGACAATGCAACCTTAGGGTTCAATGTGCGCGATTTGTTCAATTCGAGGAAACGGCAATCGCTTACCACTACCGATAATTTTATAAGCGATAGCGAGTTCCAGTGGCGGGAACGGTCGTTCAATCTTTCCTTCACCTACCGTTTCAACCAGAAAAAAGAGCGGCAACGCAATCGCCGTGGTGATGGAGAAGGTGGTGACTTTGACGGCGAAGGATTTGAAGGATAATTTGCTACCTTAGTCCTTATGGATTCCAGTTATTTGCCATGGGTTATCCTGATTGGCTACGTCTTGCTGTTATTGGCATTGGACTATTTTGTGCTTCATAAAAAAGGAGCGGCACCCACTAGTCGCAAGGCCTTTTTTGAAACCGTATTCTTCGTACTAAATGCTTTGCTCTTTTCAGGAATAGTTTACTGGCTGTACCAAAAAGGGATGGTTTTGGGTAACGTAACCACAACCCCTACAAAAGCCTGGATCGATTACCTATCTGGGTATTTTATTGAATTAAGCCTAAGCGTGGACAACCTTTTTGTGATTGCCGTTATTTTTACGAGCTTTAAAGTGCCCAGTCGCTATCAGCACAAGTTGCTATTTCTTGGAATTTTGGGGGCCCTGGTTTTTAGGGGACTCTTGATTGGGTTGGGGATTGCCCTTATCAACAAATTTCACCAAATGAGTATCGTATTTGGGCTTTTTCTGTTGTTTACCGCGTTTCGAATGTTAAAAAAGGAGGCCCAGCACGAAGCACCCCATGAGCCCAAGGGACTGGCAAAATTATTTCGGTTCAGCAAGGCCATGGATGGTGGAAAATTGACAACGCGGGTAAATGGCAAGCTGGTCTTTACGGCATTATTCGGCGCTCTTTTGACCATCGAGTTTACCGACCTGCTTTTTGCCTTGGACAGTATTCCTGCCATTTTTGCCGTTACCACCGACCCTTTCGTTGTATTTAGTTCCAATATCTTTGCCATCATGGGATTGCGTTCGTTGTATTTTTTCTTGGCAAACATGCTGGAACGTTTCCGCTATTTGAAGTACAGTGTGTTCTCGATCCTCATTTTTGTATCCATCAAGTTGATTACGGCATCATGGACGGACATTCCTGAGTGGTTCTCTTTGTTGTTTATTGCCCTTTCCCTGGCCATGGGTATTTATACTTCCTTGGTCAAACAAAAGGAAGCATAGCACGGGATGGCTTTACGATCCTTGCAAATGTAAAAACCGTATCTTTATCAGGAAATGTTACCCCTTTCAACAAATTAATCCGTTATGCGCCATCCTTCATTCACCATTGGTTGTTTCGTGGTAGTTTCCTGCCTCTTTTCCTGCAAGAACCCTTCAACCCATGATGCGGTTCAAGTTGTTTCCTCCAGTGATTTGTTGGACGAAACCCTTCAAAACCTTTATCAAGAGAAACACATCCCCGGATTTGCCGTTGCCGTTTTTACAAAAGATACGGTACTTTTTGAAAAAGGATTTGGCTTTGCTGATTTGGACGTTAAAAGGCAGTACACCCCCAATACCAAGCAAATGTTAGCATCGATTTCAAAAACATTTATTGGCGTGAGCCTTATGAAAAGTGTGGGGGAAGGTAAAATCGATTTGGATGCCCCCATCAACACCTACCTTTCTTTTGAAGTGAAGAATCCCTACCACCCCGATATGCCCATCACTGTACGGCAATTGGCCATGCATACCTCGAGCATCAACGATTCGTTGGAGTACAACCGTAGCTATCTTTTTGAAACCCCGTTGAAAAAAGAAGATTTTGATCCCGCTTGGCACGACCTTATTGCGCGCTATAACGACAACGTAGAGTTGCCGATGGATGCTTTTCTGAAAAATATCCTTTGGAAACAAGGACCTTGGTACCATGAAGCCAATTTTTACCCCTACGAGCCCGGGGCCTATTATGCCTACAGCAACCTGGGGGCAAGCCTCTTGGCACAAATTATAGCCAATGTCCAAGCAATGCCGTATGAAGCATACGTTGAAAAGGAAGTTTTTATACCGCTTCAAATGGGACGAACTACATGGAAGCGCCCTGCCGTTGCAAGTGGAGACATTACTCGGTACTATAAAGAAGATTTAATGCCATTTCCAGGATATACCCTTATTACCGCTCCAGACGGTGGCATTTACAGTACGGTTTCTGATTTGACGAAGTTCCTTCAGGAAATCATGAAAGGTTATCAAGGAAACGGAACGTTACTGCAACCAAGCGCGTATGCGACCATGCTGCAGTCCAACTTGGATACGGATTCCTTTCCCGATGCCCTTTGCTGGGATCTTTCCGTTCCCTGCTGTATTGGGCATGCCGGAAATGATTTTGGAACCTCAACCCTCATGTATTTTGAGCCGAAAACGGGAGTGGGGCGCATCCTGTTTGCCAATGTTTCCTTGGATAGCGAACCTCAAGAAGCCGAATTCTATGACATCTTCAATGCCTTATTTGAATTTGACCTGAGGCCCTAAATAGAAAAACCCGGACAGACCGGGTTTTCATCGTATTTGGGATGTTACGGATGAATTATCCTTCCAATTCTTTTTTACGGGCTTCCCGTTTCAATTTCATATTTTCGATCAAGGCACCTGTAATCCAATACGGAATAAAACTTACCAAGAAAATCATCAACCAGAAACCAATGGTGAGGATGGTTAAAAATGCTAAAAATCCGAGGTATTGATCAAACTCAAACATAATACATACTTTGGTTGTGCAAATATAGTAGGAAAAATTGAAAAAAGCTACTGCATCCTCCTAGTTTTCCACAAAGGAATTAACAGGTTTCCTTGGTAAACTTCAAGAGGTTGGTCTTCCAATTTTAGGGGATAACCCGTACCTTTGTAGTCTAAAATATTCCGCTATGGATTACCGAATCGAAAAAGACACCATGGGTGAAGTACAAGTGCCTGCCCATGTGCTATGGGGTGCACAGACTGAACGTTCCCGCAACAATTTCAAAATTGGTCAACCCGCTTCCATGCCGTTGGAAATTATTTACGGATTTGCCTATCTCAAAAAAGCTGCCGCATATACCAACCACGATTTGGGTGTTTTGAGCAAAGAGAAGCGCGATTTGATTGCCACTGTCTGTGATGAAATCCTGGAAGGGAAGCATGATGGCCAATTCCCCTTGGTTATCTGGCAAACGGGAAGTGGTACCCAAAGCAACATGAACGTAAACGAGGTCATTGCCAATCGTGCACACCAATTGGCGGGCAAAACCATTGGGGAAGGTGAAAAAACCCTGCAGCCCAATGACGATGTCAACAAGTCGCAATCGTCCAACGATACCTTCCCTACCGGAATGCACATTGCAGCCTATAAAAAAATTGTGGAAGTAACTTTGCCAGGAGTAACACAGTTATTCCAGACTTTGCAGCAAAAAGCGGAAGATTTTAAAAAAGTAGTCAAAATTGGGCGGACTCACCTTATGGACGCCACTCCCCTAACCTTGGGGCAAGAATTTAGCGGATATGCCTCCCAACTTGAACACGGATTAAAAGCGTTAAAAAATACATTGCCACATCTTAGTGAACTGGCGTTGGGCGGAACGGCAGTAGGTACCGGCATCAATACCCCGGATGGCTATTCGAAAAAAGTAGCCGAGTACATTGCCCAATTTACCGGTCATCCTTTTGTATCGGCCAAAAATAAATTTGAAGCTTTGGCAGCACACGATGCTTTGGTAGAATCGCACGGGGCCTTAAAACAACTGGCCGTTTCCCTTAATAAAATTGCAAACGACATCCGCATGTTGGCCAGCGGTCCCCGAAGCGGTATTGGAGAAATTCTGATTCCTGCCAATGAGCCCGGTTCCTCCATCATGCCCGGAAAGGTAAATCCTACACAATGCGAAGCCTTAACAATGGTTTGTGCCCAAGTAATAGGCAACGACGTTGCTTTGAGTGTTGGGGGCATGCAGGGACACTACGAACTGAACGTCTTTAAGCCTGTCATGGCAGCCAATGTATTGCAATCGGCTGAATTGTTGGGCGATGCCTGTGTAAGCTTCGACATTCATTGTGCAACGGGCATTGAGCCCAATTATCCGGTAATTGAAAAATTGCTCCACAATTCCCTGATGCTCGTAACGGCCCTTAACACAAAAATTGGGTATTACAAAGCTGCTGAAATAGCCAATACAGCCCATAAAAATGGGACCACCTTGAAAGAGGAAGCCGTCAATCTTGGATACCTAACGGCCGAAGAATTTGACGCCTGGGTGCGACCCGAAGATATGGTGGGGGATCTATAACCCCTATTTGCGAATGCAAAAAAAGCGGCCATCGGCCGCTTTTTTTATTTGAATAATATCGTTAAAATGCAAAAAAAATAGATTAAATGTAATTTTTATGTATATTGGTCTACCCAAATTTGTTAAACCTACTATGTATGAGGCTAGTTTTATTATTTCTCGCACTCACTCTTTGTACCTCGGTACAGGCCAAAAAAAAGACCTATATGGTCGAGATAAATACCAAGGGAGTTGCGCTGAAAAGTATTGAAAAATCAATACTTTCCGAACAAACTGGAGTAGAATTCAATGGCCCGAACTCCATGATGAATCCTTCCCTGTACATGACCCCCGTAGATGGAACATTTTACTTTGACAACAATTTTTTGTTTTTTGACCATTTTTACAATGGTTCAGAATTTTCCTACAAAAATAACGGAGGCAGTACAAGCACGTTTTTGTTAAATTATGAAGATGCTTCGACCATTCGGGAAAAAGCTTCTACCGACAGCTCTACCCTTTTTCGGCAGGGAATGTTTTATGGTTTTACCATCATGCTGGTGTTATTAAACCTAGCCTGCTTTTTTCTCTTTGATGAAAAGCCGTATTTACTCTTTGCACTAAGTTTGGCTGCAGCCTCTCTTTTGTTTTTCTTCAGTGACGGACTTTTTACCCTTATGAATTTTGAGCTTACGCACATCCTTTCGGTTCAGGTTTCATTGCTTTTTGTTACTGTACTGATGCAAGCCTTTTTTGCCAATCGCTTTTTGAACCTTGAGGAGTTTGCTCCAAAAATAAAATGGCTGGTTGTTGCGTTGATGAGTTTTGCCGGAATTGCGACCGTCTTCAATTGGATTACCCAAAACGATGTGTTTGCCCATTTAGCGAATACTTCGCTCTTTGCAGTGCTGGTGGGTTACTTTTTTACGGGGATTACTTTGTTCAGTAAGAAAAACTACGCAAAGTTTTATGTCATCGGATCCTTTATCCCATTATTGTTTTCCATCGATTTCTTTGTATTGAATCCTTTGGGCATCGAGTTTTTAGCTACACAAACCACTCATATCAAAGCGGCTGCAATTGCTGAAATGCTGATCCTAACCTATGCCATTATGTATCGCATGCAAGCCATTAAGGAAGAACATGCGCTTCGACAAGCTGAAATGCGCATTTTTCTGAAACGTCAGGAAGTGTTGAGCACACGTCAAAAAACCGAAAAATTGGTAGAAGATGTGTACTTGGAAAACTTGATCATGCATTATGATTTGGATGGACTGGAAATAAAACTGCTTCAGTACATTTCCGAAGGAAAGGACAATGCAAAAATTGCCCGTAAGCTAAAGGTTTCTGAAAATGATGTGGAAGAGCTTACAAAAGAGTTATATGACAAGCTGGAAATTAGTGAGCAAATCCAGCAGGATTATCGCATGGTAGATCAACAACCGGATTATATCTACAATTAAAGTTTTTTTTCGTTAATGAATTTAGGTTAATTGGGGTGAATATAGATTCACCCCTTTTTTTTGTAATACTTTTTATAGGGAATGTAGGCAGCAGCTGCCAATACGGTAAAAAGGAGGAGCAGGTAATAGACGAAGTTGGGAGTAACCGGCACATCCCCGCTTGCATAGGAATGCAATCCCGATAAGTAAAAGTTAACTCCAAAATAGGTCATCATAATACTGGAGTAGGCAAATATCGACAATACACTGAAGGTCCAACGGCCACGCAGACCTGGAACTAACCGTGCGTGAACTACAAAAGCATAGACCATGATACTGATGAGGGCCCAGGTTTCTTTTGGGTCCCAACCCCAATAACGCCCCCAGCTTTCATTGGCCCATTGGCCTCCCAAAAAATTTCCAATGGTCAGCATAACCAGACCTACGGTGAGGGAAAGCTCTGTGATGATGGTAATTTCCTTCAAATTCAATTCCATCCGGGGTTTATTCTTGTGCGTTGTTAACAGCATCAGCACCAAGGCAACGGTTCCTAAAATCAACCCCAGAGTGAAAGGCCCATAACTGGCTACAATTACCGCTACATGGATCATGAGCCAATAGCTGTCCAGTACAGGCTGCAAATTACCTATTCCTGGGTCTACCCAACTTAAGTGTGCTACCCAAAGCAAGATGGAAGCCACGAATGCAGTTGCGGCTATGGTAAGGTCACTTTTTCTTCCGAAGGCCAATCCAAAGAACATGGTCGCCCAACTCACATATACCACACTTTCATAAGCATCGCTCCAAGGAGCGTGGCCACTGATGTACCATCGAAATACCAATCCGGCAGTCATGAGCAAAAACAACAGCCAAATGGCTATTTTACATGCTAGGATTAGGTATCGAAGAAACCGGTAATCCTTGAAAATTTGTACGATGATAAAAACAAGCATGAAGACTCCAAACATGGCATAGTAGTGATACAGTCTGTTGAAGAGGTTTATTTTATTGTACAGTACTTCAGCCTTTATTTTACGATTGGAAGGCAGGACGGTGCTCCCATATTTTTTCTGAAAACCCACAATACTCGCCAAGAAATTTTCAGCGCTGCTATAATCGCCAGATTGGCGTGCGTTGCGCAGGCTATCGAAATAGAGGGGCAAAATGTTTTTGGCATAGAGCGAGTCCATCCCTTTGAAATGCCCTGCTTCCAGCTCTGGATAGGATACCCAAGTGTTGTTGTCGTTTCCTGGAATGGGGAAGATTTTTAAAATGCCCCCTCCCAAAGCTTCATTCAGCAAATAGCTTTTTTCATACAATTTGATGAAGTCTTTTTCAAACTGGTTGGGATGTACCTTTTCACTAGCCTTTTCAAGATAGGGGCCAAGTTTGTTATTTCCACGTTCGTCAAAGAGATCGATTAGGGAAATCATCCGCGTTTCCTTGGGAACCTTCAAAATTTGCTTGATGCTGTCATTCCGCCAATCCAATTTGATGATGGGAATACCGTACCAGTAATTTGGGTATTCAATCATGGAAAGAAAAACTTGATCGGCATCCATACCTTCGTAATGATCTTTTCCACTTACTTTCCGCAAGAGTTCGCTGGCAAAGGTATTGATGGGTTTCATGCGACCATTGTCTTGAATGATCAAATGCCCAAATTGGTCAGCATGGGGCTCGCTTACCACATTGGCCTTTACAATGGAATCGGCCTGCTGTTTTTGCAGTTGGAGTTGATCAGCCTGCGAATACGCGGACCAACCAACCAACAAAAAAACCAACATTGCCAGTTTCGCTTTGTCCTTTTTTACTTTATCCAGCATTTTCTTCAACGATGCAAATCGGGTGTTTTTATCAAATAGAATGGCCATCAAACCTATATAAAGCAAGAAATAGCCGATGTACGTAATCCAAGTACCCCACCGGTCGTGGTTTACCGAAAGCACGGTTCCTTTTTCATCGGGATCGAAAGACGCTTGAAAAAACCGATAGCCCTTATGGTCGAGCACGTGATTCATGTAAATAGCGTAGTCGAAAAAATCGGAATTCGAATTGTTGACCGTAATTTTACTCTTAAAAGCAGCATAGACCTTTTCTGTTCCGGGTCGTTTCTCGGCTATGAAGTCGTTTAACGTAATGCTAAAAGGCAATTCATAGACCTTGGACCCGTAAGCCAATCCCACGGTGAGGCCAGAAAGTTCTACCGTTACTGGTTTGGGATCGAGTCCCTTTCCTCCTAAAAGTTCGACGGTTTTGGTTTCCCCTTCAGAGCTAACCTCCAACACCAAGGCATCGGAACCCGTAGTTTCTGGATAAGATGCTTTTACCAAACCATAGGTTCCTTTTACAACAGGTTCGGGAAATACAAAAGCCATTCCGCCCAGCTGGTACAATGAGCGCAATTGCAGGAGTTGGATGCTATCGGCAGCAACACTTCCCTGATACTGATCGGCCATCCGAAGGAAGGTGCCTTCAAACGGAGATTCGATGGTGTAGTTGCCGTCTTCGGAAACATGAATGTTGATGACACCAGGAGTAGGATTGTTCAACGAAAAAACAAGTCCGTGGATGTTCACCATTTCCCCCAATTTTAGCCAGTGGTCGTGGCGTTGCCCATCGCCTGATTCGACTATTTTAAAATAGACCGCTCCATCATCCGAAGGCACCAAATCCATTTTAGCATTGGCAATGAATTCTTTAAAACGAATCGATACCGGTTGCAAATTGTAGTCGGTATGGATTTCGAAATCGTTATCCAAGCGCTCCGACAGGCGCAATTTCTTCTGAATGGTTCGTCGTTGCAGGACGCCATTTACCCGGTAATCGCCATCAATGGAAGTAGTGAGGTACGCGTCATCCGAAAGGAAAAAGTTTTCGGTAGCACCCTCGCGAATGTGCATCACCCCTTCGTAACCTATGTAACGTGTAACAAATGCTCCAATGATGATTAAAATGAATGAAACGTGCACTAACAAAGTGGCCCACTTTTCTTTTCGCAGCAATCGGTAACGGAACATATTTCCCACAAAATTGATGACAAAAAAAACCAGGATCGCCTCAAACCACCAAGCGTTGAAAATCATTTCACGGGCATAGGGAGTGGGCGGTTTTTCATAGCCTTGATCCATAAAAGTCCCGACGGCCATTGCAGCAGCAAAAACCAAAAAGAGAAGTGCAGTAAGTCGGGTGGAAAAAAGGATGGAGGCAATTTTTTTCTGCATTGCGGAAATTTGTGCAAAAATAAGGAAACAAAAGGGGAATTGTTTGTTAAAGTAATTAGAATCTACGAATTAATCTTTGGTCGATTTTTAATCAATTCATCCTAAAAATGCGTGACGCATTTTGTATTTTAGTCGCATGATCAAGGTGTGTATTATCGGGTATGGCAACGTGGGGCAGCAATTGTACAAGGCTTTCAAAAAAAGCAAGAAGGTTACAGTACTACAGGTGTATGGACGTTCGGTGGAGCCCAAAATTAAAGGGAAGACCCAGTTTATTAACGACTTCACCCAATTGCTTCATGCCGATACCTACTTTCTTACCGTTAGGGACAATGCCATCGAGGAGGTGGCCAAGTTGCTTCCCGAAAACGGCACCCTTTTGGTCCATACCTCAGGAAGCATGCCTTTGGATACCATTGCTGGGAGAAAGCACCGTGGGGTCTTTTATCCGCTGCAGACCATTTCGCAGGAAGTAGCATCGGATTTCAACAAAATCCCCATTTGCCTCGAAGCCGAAAACACGCAGGATGCCAAACTTTTAAAGAAACTGGCAAAATCCATTTCCAAAAAAGTAGTGTTCCTAAGCTCGGGAGAACGCCAAAAATTGCACCTGGCAGCGGTTTGGGTGAATAATTTCAGTAACCACTTATTTCATCTGGCATATGATTACTTAACTGAAAACCAATTGGATTTTCAACTGTTGATGCCCCTCATTTTGGAAACCACCGAAAAATTGAAATCCGTTACACCGTTCGAAGCACAAACTGGTCCGGCACGAAGGCATGATACCCAGACCCTTCAGAAGCATTTGACGCTGCTGGAAGATCCTAAACAAAAAGAAATCTATACCTTGTTGTCCAATTCCATTCAGGAAAAATTTAATTAATACGTTTATCTTGGAAAAAAGTTATAAAGAATACCTACAGCACATTACCACTTTCATTCTAGACGTGGATGGCGTCTTGACTGATGGCACCGTCATTATCAACACCGACGGTGAGTTGCTTAGAAACATGAATATTAAGGATGGTTTTGCCCTAAAAACTGCCATCGACAAAGGTTTCAAGGTTTGCATCATTAGTGGTGGCGTAAACGAGGGCGTCCGTAAACGCTTGGAAGGCCTGGGGGTAAAAGACGTGTTTCTAGGTGCGCATCATAAAACAACGCTGCTGCAAAACTACTTTGAGCAACACCACATCAAACCAGAAAATGTGCTCTATATGGGCGATGACCTTCCCGATTATACCGCTATGCGTATGGTGGGTTTGCCCTGCTGCCCTCAGGATGCTGTCCCGGAAATCAAAAACATTTCAAAGTACATTTCGCATAAGAAAGGTGGTAAGGGCTGTGTACGGGATGTTATCGAACAGGTTTTGAAAGTTCAAGGGCATTGGTACCAAGGAGGAGATGCCAGTGCCAAAGAAGGCTAGTAACCCATTTATTTGCCATTCCCTGCATGATTCTGTATTTGAAATTACTTCGTCCCTTCAACCTTTTGATGGTGCTATTGGCCCAAGGTCTTGTAAAATATGGACTATTCGAGCCTTTTGGAATTTCATTGGCCTTGACACCAGGATCGTTTGCGATCATGGTTATTGCAACCCTCTGTATAGCGGCGGGTGGCAATGTAATCAACGACATCTACGACCAGGAAATCGATTGGATCAACAGACCAAAAAAAGTATTAGTAGGCAAACGCATTTCGGAAAAAGCAGCCTACAACCTCTACATTCTGCTTACGGTACTTGGAGTAGGTTTGGGATTTGTAGTCGCTAATTTGGTGGGAAAACCGGCATTGGCCCTGGTGTTTATTTTTTCGGCCGCTCTTTTGTATTGGTATGCTACGTTCCTAAAATCGATGCTGTTTATTGGCAATATGGTAATTTCGTCTTTAGTAGGTTTCAGTATTTTGATGGGTATTCTATTTGATCTTTACCCTGCCATGGAATTTCAAGATAAAACCCTTTATTTAAGGCTTTCCAAAGTAGTTCTCTACTATGCCCTTGCGGCGTTTTATTTTAATTTGATGCGTGAAATTACGAAAGACATTCAAGATGTAAACGGAGATAAAAATGGAGGGCGCAATACCTTGCCTATAGTTTTGGGCATATCCAGAACCAAAGCAATCGTAATTATCATGGGGCTTTTGGGTTTGTTTGGGGTTTTGTTTTTTGCTTATTTTGAATTATACCGAGTACTTTTCCTTTTGATGTATATGGTTTTTGCGCTAGGAGGCACTTTGCTGGTTTTTACCCTTCAAGCGTGGAACGCCAAAAAAACCAAACATTTTGCAAGGTTGTCGAACCTATTGAAATTGATCATGCTCTTGGGATTGGCTTCCTTGGGTTTCATCAAAACACTGCTCTAACATGCTACGGGAAAAATTAAACAAATACCACATAATACTAGCTTCTGGGTCGCCTCGTAGGCAGCATTTTTTCAGGGAATTGAATCTTGAATTCGCTATCGAAGTCCGAACGGTTGAAGAAGTTTACCCTCCTTCCCTAAAGGGTGCTGAAATAACCGATTACCTCGCCCAATTGAAGGCTTCGGTATTTGTGGATTTAAAAGCAAGCGACCTCCTAATTACGAGCGACACGATTGTTTGGAAAGACGGTAGACCCCTCGAAAAACCATTAGATCGAAATCATGCCATCCGAATGCTCAAGGATCTTAGCGGCGAAATGCACGAAGTGTTTACCTCGGTGTGTTTTACCACAAAACATTTTCAGGAAACCATAAACGACCGTACGAAAGTTTGGTTCAGGAAATTGAATCAAGATGAAATTGAGTACTATGTAGACACCTACAAGCCTTTTGATAAAGCAGGGAGTTACGGCATTCAGGATTGGTTGGGTTATGTGGGTATCGAAAAAATTGAAGGTTGTTTTTTCAACGTCATGGGACTTCCCACCCGGCTTGTTTATAAAACGTTAATGGAACTTGCGAACCGCTGATTTTTCGTAATTTTACGGAAAACCAACTTCATGAAGCTTGCGTCTAAATTTGTAGCCTATGCCCTAGGCATTGGCATTTCCCTAATTTCCTGCAAGCAATCGGAACACAATTTGATCCCTAGCTCGGACAGTCCTTACAACTCCGACGATCCTTCATCCAGAACCCTCTCCAACGATTTTAAGGACTACTGGTTTGATGGCAAAGCCGAAATCACTTCTTACCAACTGGAGCAAGAACGCTATGGGGAATTGCGAAAAGGCCATGCCGTAACGATTTTTGTCACTGAGGATTTTCTTCCAGAAGTGCAGGTTAAGGCCAATAATGCTTCTGAAACGACCTTGCCGGTTTTGAAACTCAACCAAGTTAAAAAATACATTACGGGCATTTATCCCTACTCGGTGATGACCAGTGTGTACACCCCTTTAGAACGAAACCAACATGCCTTGAAAATTTCCCACAGCATGCAGGAATGGTGTGGCCATGTGTACCTACAACTCAACAACAGAAAGGAATTTGAGCTTACCTCCCATTCATATTTTGAAGGGGAAGCCGACGACCAGTTCAGTCTTCCCAAATCATGGTTGGAAAATGAACTTTGGAATCTCGTACGGATACATCCTGAGGCCCTTCCGACAGGAGACATCAAAATCGTCCCTTCGTTTGAGTTTTGCCGAATGAGCCATCAAAAACCTGCTTTAACTGATGCTTTTGCCAAATTAATGCAAGGCGATTCCATTTCAATTTATACCTTAACCTATCCCCAACTGAAACGAGAACTTTCCCTGTATTTTAACAGCAAATTTCCTTATGAAATTGAACGCTGGGAAGAGACGCATCCCAATGGATTGAAATCGGTTGCCACCAAATTAAGGACCATTAAATCGGCCTATTGGCAGGAAAATGGGACACGCTATGAATTTATGAGAGATTCTTTGTTAGTGCAATAACCTATGTTTGAAAAATACGCATTTGAAGTCATACTATCGGCCAGTATCATTGTAGTTCACCTCATCCTAAGGTGGATCCTCATCTCCATTGTAAAACGGTTTGCCAACAAATCGGAAAAAGTAGAGCACCGAACCGGTCTTATTGTTAAGTACATCAATTTTGCCATTGTTTTCGGGATTCTTTTAAGCCTTATTTTGGTTTGGGGGGTCGATTTCAGTGACGTAGGTGTTGTCCTTTCCTCGGTCTTTGCCGTAATTGGAATCGCACTTTTTGCCCAATGGTCCATTCTGAGCAACATTACGAGTGGGGTCGTAATGTTCTTCACCTTTCCTTACAAAATTGGTGATTACATTATTATCCACGATAAAGAATACGACTACCAGGGTACTATCGAAGACATTAAAGCATTTCACGTATTGCTGAAAACCCAGGACGATCGACTCATTACGTATCCCAACAGCTTGATGCTTCAAAAAGGTGTTAGTGTTGTGAAGCCCGATGAAGTAGACGAATTTTTACAGGATGAAGACAAAAACCTTTCGGAACATCCGTTGGATTGATGAACTAAAAAAACCAATCATGCAGAAAGCCTATTTACTGAAACTCTTCTTACTCGTGTTTACCGTTTCCATTTCGTGGGGACAATCGCCGCAAAAACCAACGGCCTCCGAAATTTATCACAACCTTCAAAAATTGAATTTTTTGGGGTCGGTCCTCTACATCGCTGCCCATCCTGATGATGAAAACACCCGGCTCATTTCCTATTTTTCAAACGATGTAAATGCGCGCACGGCTTACCTTTCCCTCACACGGGGCGATGGTGGGCAAAATTTGGTGGGGCCCGAAATTAGGGAGCTTCTCGGTGTTATAAGAACACAGGAACTTTTGGCCGCTCGAAGGATTGATGGAGGGCAACAGTTTTTTACCCGCGCCAATGATTTTGGCTATTCCAAAGATCCAGAGGAAACACTCAGTATTTGGAACAAGGAAGCGGTTTTGGGCGACGTTGTTCGGACCATACGAAAATTCAAACCGGACATCATTATCAATCGCTTCGACCACCGATCGCCTGGTACCACCCATGGGCATCACACCTCATCGGCCCTTTTGAGTGTTGCAGCATTCGATTTGGTAAATGATGCCACCAAATATCCCGAAAGCGCTTCATCGTATGGAATTTGGCAGCCCAGAAGTTTGTTTTTCAACACCTCGTGGTGGTTTTATGGCAGTCGCGAGAATTTTGAAAAAGCCGATAAAAGCAAGATGGTCGCGGTGGAAACAGGTAATTACTACCCAAGCTTGGGCCTTTCCAACGGCGAAATAGCGTCTTTAAGTAGAAGCATGCATAAATCGCAAGGTTTTGGAAGTACCGGTTCGCGTGGTACGGAAACCGAATATTTGGAATGGCTGAAAGGAACCATGCCCCCCAATGCCAAAAATATTTTTGATGGCATCGATACCAGCTGGTCGCGGCTGGAAGGTGGCAAGGCCATAGGCGATATCCTACTCCCCATTGAAGCCCATTTCAACTTTAACGATCCCTCGGCGCACGTACCAGACTTGGTAAAGGCCTATGCCTTATTAAAAAAACTCCCCGACAGCCATTGGAAGGGGATTAAAATGGAAGCCCTAAAACAACTCATTGCCGACTGCGCTGGTTTATTCCTCGAGGCTATTTCCAACGAAGCGTCTGTGGCGCCAAGGGGTGATGTAACCGTTACGGTGGAAGCCATTAACCGATCCAATATCCCCATGCAGCTCAATTCGGTACTTTCGACCGTAGTAAGTTTTCCCACTACCCTTAAACCAACGCCTTTACCCTACAATGAGTCCTACTCCCTTCAAAGCACTGAGTATACCTTCAATGTAACGCAATTCAGTACCCCCTATTGGTTGGAGCAACCTGGAAGTTTGGGCATGTATCGAGTAGACGATGTTAACTTGATAGGCCTTCCGGAGCGCAATCAACTTTTTCCGGTCACCTTTAATGTGTCCATTGCGGGTGAAAACATCGATTTTCAGCGTAACATCACCTACAAATACAACGATCCCGTAAAGGGAGAAGTCTACCAACCGTTCGATGTATTGCCCGTTGTCACTTCTTCGATCCCCGAAAAGGTCATTATTTTTTCCAATACCGATTCCAAAGAAATTCCAGTTGTCATTACTTCTGGAAGGGAAAA
Organism: Flavobacteriaceae bacterium UBA6268; assembly: GCA_002440705.1. Lineage (GTDB taxonomy): Bacteria > Bacteroidota > Bacteroidia > Flavobacteriales > Flavobacteriaceae > DJVA01. The sequence continues at coordinate 23,275 of DJVA01000052.1, forward strand.
TATTACAGGTACTGTAAGCCTTCAGCACCCAAAAGGCTGGGTGGTTTTTCCGCAAGAACAAGCTTTTTCGTTGGGGCCCAAAGGGGCAACCCAGACCATTACTTTTACGGTAACTCCGCCCAAGGAGCAAGATGAAGGTTTTCTGAAACCCCTGCTACAGGTAGGTGATGTTTTTAGTGATAAGGAATTGGTGAAAATTGATTATGGGTACATCCCGTTTCAAAATGTATTGGTACCTTCAGAAGCCAAAGTGGTGCGGATTCCCATCGAGAAAAAAGGAGAGCAGATTGGGTACATTGAGGGTGCGGGTGATGCCATTCCTGAAAGTCTTAAACAAATTGGCTATCAGGTTACTACCATTCCTACAGCAGAAATTACTCCCGAACACCTCGCATCATTTGATGCCATTGTGATTGGGATTAGGGCTTACAATACCGTTCCCGAGCTGCAATTCAAGCAAACCATCCTAAACGATTACGTGGCCAACGGAGGTACTCTCATTCTACAATACAATACCTCTAGAGGTTTGGTTTCGACCGATCTGGCGCCCTACCCGCTAAAACTTTCACGCGATCGGGTTACCGACGAACAGGCAGCGGTCAGCTTCTTAGCGCCCAATCATCCTGTGCTTAACGTCCCCAATAAAATAACCCCATCCGATTTTGAGGGCTGGGTGCAAGAACGCGGCTTGTACTTTCCAAATGAATGGGACACTGCCTTTACCCCTATCCTAGGGATGCACGATAAGGGCGAACCCCAAATGAATGGGTCCTTATTGGTGGCCTCCTATGGAAAGGGTGTGTACGTGTACACGGGGCTAAGCTTTTTTAGGGAACTTCCCGCTGGGGTTTCAGGAGCCTACCGATTGTTTGCCAATTTGCTATCTTTAGGCCATTAACATGGAAAACCGCAAAACCTCACAGCACCAGCCCATCCCGTTTTCTTGGAAGTGGAAATACACCTTGGTATTGCTGCTGAATGCCCTATACATCCTGCTTTTTTATTACCTAATGAAAAGTTACACATAGATGCAGTTAACAGATTGGTTGGTATTGCTGGGAACTTTATTTTTTATTGTCCTTTATGGGACATATAAAGCCCGTGGAAGCAAAAACGTAACCGATTACCTAAAAGGGGGAAATGAAGCAAAATGGTGGACCATTGGCTTGAGTGTGATGGCTACCCAAGCCAGTGCCATTACCTTTCTTTCAACACCGGGGCAGGCATTTCACGACGGACTGGGATTTGTGCAATTTTATTTTGGATTGCCAATTGCCATGGTGGTCATCAGCTTGGTATTTATTCCACTTTATCATAAAATGAAGGTCTTTACGGCCTATGAATATCTGGAGGGCCGATTCGATCTTAAAACCCGTACCCTTACCGCTATCATCTTCTTGATTCAACGCGGGCTTTCCGCTGGTATCACCATTTTTGCTCCGTCCATTATTCTCTCGGCGGTATTGGGATGGAACTTATTTTATTTGAACATCATCATAGGAATATTGGTCATCATTTATACGGTGAGCGGCGGCACCAAAGCAGTAAGCATTACGCAGAAACAGCAAATGGCCGTCATTTTTGGTGGGATGTTTTTTGCATTCTTGATCATCCTGAACTATTTGCCTTTGGATGTTTCCTTTGGAAAGGCCCTAGAAATTGCGGGCAGTAATGGAAAGATGAACTTGCTCGATTTTTCATTCGATTTTGAAAATCGTTACACTTTTTGGAGTGGCATGATTGGGGGTACCTTTTTGGCATTGGCTTATTTTGGAACCGATCAAAGTCAGGTGCAGCGTTACCTTTCAGGGCGATCGGTAAAGCAAAGTCAGATGGGACTCATCATGAATGGCTTCCTGAAGGTTCCCATGCAGTTTTTCATTTTGTTGATTGGCATTATGGTCTTCGTCTTTTACCAATACAACCATTCTCCGCTAAATTTCAATCCGTCGGCGGTTAAAGACGTGATGGCCTCTGAATATGCCGCAGAGTACAGTACGCTGGAGACCGAAAAAAACCAGCTCCAAGATCAGATTAGGACCCTGCAACTAAGCTATGCAGCTTCTAAGGACCATCCTGAAAAAACAGTGCTAGTACAAGAACTAACGGAATTGAACACTCAAGAGGATTCGTTGCGCCAGTCTGCAAAAACCTTAATCAAAAAGGCCAACCCCAATGCAGAAACCAACGATCGGGATTATGTATTCATTCACTTTATCCTTACCCAATTGCCCAAGGGATTGATTGGGTTGCTCTTGGCCGTAATCCTAAGTGCTGCCATGTCCTCAACAGCCAGTGAATTGAATGCGCTGGGGTCTACCACCGCTATCGATTTGTACCGTAGGAACACTCCCGGACAAACGGAGCATCATTATGTAAAAGCATCGCGATGGTTCACACTACTTTGGGGATTGATGGCGATAGGCGTAGCGTGCACGGCTAACCTTTTTGACAATCTGATCCAATTGGTAAACATTATCGGGTCCCTGTTCTATGGAAATATTTTAGGCGTATTCCTTTTGGCCTTTTTCTTCAAAGGAATCAGGGCCACTCCTGTTTTCATTGCGGCCATTATCAATCAATTTTTGATTATTTCGATGTATTTCATGGACAAGTATGAAATCATTAACCTTCCCTATCTTTGGCTGAATTTTGTGGGGTGTGCTACGGTTATCGGCATTGCCTATTTGGTTCAGGTTTTTATGAGAAAAGAGGCCACTTCATAAATTTCTATCAAAAAATCCCTTGTTCTTTATTATTTATAAATCGTCGGAATGGATTTATAAATCCATGTTATTTGGGTTTGTTTCATTCAAAATTCCTTTTCAAATTTGAGTTATAAAACCAATGCCCATGGCATTTTAAACAAGAAGTAACAGGGGAGTTATGTACCAAAATGAACCATGGGGTTGGTTTTTACAATAGTTAGATTGTTGTTTGTTAATGGAAAAAAGGCGGTTTTGACCGCCTTTTTATGTTCCATTGAATGAGATGTAATATTGGCCTGGATAAAACCCTTAATGTTAAAAAAACACGCTTATAAAACGTTTTTCGAAGTAAATACTACCTTTGGAAAAACACCCCTATGAATCCTCTAAAACCAAAATCCGTCCTAGGCACCGTCGCACTCTTTTTTTTAGTTTTGATGGTTTGTCAAAGTGGTATATTCAATCAACATTACAACAATGCTGAAGCCGCTCCAGCCGAAAAAGCACTTTATCCCAACGACTGGATGTATAGCCAAAGGGCCTATCCCAACAACTTTATCAACAGGGAGGCCCTACAAAAAGCAGCCATTCAAATTGAAGCCATCAAAAATTCCTACAACAAGACCGCAGGTAGCGAATGGGAACTTGTTGGACCCTTGAATACCGGCGGAAGGATTACCGATGTGGCTATTTCACCCGATAGTGATGACATCCTTTATGTAGGGACTGCGACCGGAGGGGTCTTTAAAACAACCGATGCCGGGGCGTCATGGACCCCCATTTTTGATGAAATTTCAAAACCATCTATCGGCGATTTGGCCATTGCACCATCCAACTCCCAACGCATTTATGTAGGAACCGGGGAAGCTAATGGAAGTGCTACGGATGGAGCGTATTTTGGAAATGGTATTTATCGCTCGGACAATGCAGGAGCAACCTGGTCTCATATAGGATTGGAACAATCCGATCATATTGGGCGTATTGCTGTAGACCCCACTAATCCCGATAGGGTTTTTGTGGCGGCTTCAGGCAAATTGTACGGATACAATCCAGAACGGGGCATTTACCGCACTACCAATGGTGGAACTACCTGGGAACAAGTGTTATTTGTAACCGATTCCACAGCAGCGATCGATGTAGTAATGAACCCCCAGAACACCAACATCCTCTTCGCGGCCTTATGGGAACGTACCCGTAAGCCTTGGCAAAGGGATTATGGTGGTGTAACTTCTGCTATTCACCGTTCGTTGGACGGGGGGAACACTTGGACAGAATTGGGTGCCGCGCAGGGGCTTCCAGCACCGGATGCCCAGACCGGAAGAATTGGGCTGGCCATTTCAAAATCGAATCCTTCCACCATCTATGCACGTTATACGACCAACGAAATCACCAACGAATTTAATGGCCTGTACCGCTCTGATGATAATGGGAATACTTGGAGTTTGGTTACATTAAATGACCTTATTGGTGTCGATTCCAGTTTTGGTTGGTATTTCGGAAACCTACGTGTAAATCCGACCGATCCAGATGAAGTGTACATTCTGGGCCAATTAATACAAAAAACGACGGATGGGGGTGCCAATTGGCAGAATATCAATGGCATGCACGTGGATCACCACGCATTGGAATATTCAGAAAACAACCCCGATTTTATTTTGGCCGGAAATGATGGTGGGGCCTACGTTTCCCAAAATGGAGGAAATTCTTGGAATAAATTCACCAACCTTCCCATTACACAATTTTACAACATTGAAGTAGACTATTTGCAGCCAGAGCGCCTGTATGGTGGCACTCAGGACAACAATACCATCAGGACCTTGAGTGGTGGGACCAGTGATTGGAATAGCATCATTGGAGGGGATGGGTTTCATGTGAATGTAGATCCCAGCGACAATAACTACGTTTATGGCGAATCGCAGTTTGGTGCCTTGAGGCGGTCTACCGATGGTGGGAATAATTTTAGCAACGGTACGAATGGCATCGATGGTAGCGACCGTGTGAACTGGAACACACCCGTCGTATTATCCCCTTTCAACCCTGAAAAAATGTTTTACGGAAGCAATCGGCTATACACTTCCGATCGTGCCGTTTCCTGGACCCCCATTAGTCCCGACCTTACGGACGGATTGCACCCCAGTGGTTCCCTGTCCTATGGTACGCTCACGGCCATTGCAGCTTCCTACTTAAATTTGAACACCATTTATGTGGGAAGCGACGATGGCAATGTACAGGTAACTTTTGATGGGGGTGCTTCATGGACCAATATCAGCAATGGGCTTCCGGATCGGTACATCACTTCCATTGCCATTTCACCTTCAAACGATCTAATAGCCTATGTAACGCTCTCTGGATTTGGGGTTTTGGATTACGATCCTCACGTATTCAAAACCATAGACGGAGGTCAAAACTGGATGGACATTTCTTCTAATTTGCCTAGTATTCCGGCCAATGACATCATCCTTAACTCCAATGAAGATGTCCTATTCCTTGCCACCGACCTAGCCGTTTGGTATTCATTAAACGATGGGGGGTCCTGGGAGCTTTTGGGCACGAATTTGCCCATGACCGTTATTAGGGACCTAAAACTGCACGAACCAACCAACATGCTCTATGCGGGTACCTTTGGGCGTTCCATGCACCGTTATGATCTTTCGGGCATTGTTTTGGGTACGGACAATTTTACTGTAAAGCCGGAGGAAATAATTGTATTTCCAAATCCGGCGAAAGATCATTTCACCATAAAACATTCCATGGCTGGTAGGGGTACGATCAAATTATTCCATAGCAATGGTACTGCAATAGGAACCTTGTTTGAAGATGATTTTGGAACCCATACACAAATTGAGGGAAGTTCGATAGGTCTGGAATCGGGACTTTACTTTCTTGTATTTGAGAGCGGAAAGCAGAAAATTTCCAAAAAGCTAATCATTCTATAGGAGTAGCGAAATCATGTTTGAAGCCTCTGAGAGCAGTCGAAAATTAGGGTGCTCCACAGGCTCCTCGACCATTTCGTGAGCCCAGGTTGTATGGAAAGGGATGTGAAAGGCATGTCCCCCAATTTCGAGTACAGGAAGGATGTCGCTTTTTACACTATTCCCTACCATCAAAAAGTGGGATGGGGCTATGTCGAGATGCTTCACAAGCTTGAGGTATTGCTTTGGGGTTTTGTCCGATACAATTTCAATATGGTGAAAGTACTCCTCCAAGCCCGATTTTTTTAATTTGCGCTCTTGATCCAACAAATCCCCCTTGGTGGCCATGACCAATCGATAGTTTCCGTAGAGCTTGGAAAGTGTTTCCTCTACACCCTCTAAAAGTTCAACAGGAGCCTCCAGCATGGCCTTTCCCTTGGCTATAAGTTTTTCAATAATGGAAATTGGGAGTTTGCCGTTTGTAAATTGAATGGCGGCTTCAATGAGTGATAAAGTAAAAGGTTTGATGCCATAACCGTAAAGCGGAAGGTTTTTCATTTCCACTTCAAACAACAAACGATTGCAGGAATCTGCATCGATATAACCCTTCAGTAATTCACAAAATTCTTCTTCGGCCTTACGAAAGAGGGTTTCATTTACCCACAGGGTGTCGTCGGCATCAAAGGCTATGGCCTGTATGTGGGATAAGGGCATTTAACGAATCAATTTCTTATACTTGATGCGCTTAGGGATCAAATCGCCTCCCAAACGTTTCTTTTTATTTTCCTCATAGTCGCTGAACCCCCCTTCAAAGAAATACACTTCGCTATTTCCCTCAAAAGCAAGGATGTGCGTACATATTCGGTCCAAAAACCAACGATCGTGACTAATCACAACCGCACAGCCGGCAAAGTTTTCCAGTCCTTCCTCTAAAGCTCGTAGGGTGTTCACATCCAAATCGTTGGTAGGCTCATCCAACAACAACACATTCCCTTCTTCCTTCAAAGTCATGGCCAGGTGCAAGCGGTTACGCTCCCCTCCCGAAAGCATGGAAACCTTCTTGTTTTGCTCACTTCCAGAAAAATTAAACCGGCTCAAATACGCACGGCTATTCACCTGCCTACCCCCCATTAGGATCAACTCTTGCTTGTCGCTGAAATTTTCCCAAATGGTTTTTTCAGGATCGATATTGGAATGACTTTGATCCACGTAAGCGATCTTGGCCGTATCCCCAACTTCAAAGGTTCCTTTATCGGGTTGGGTTTCGCCCATAATCATCTTAAAAATGGTGGTTTTTCCTGCCCCATTGGGGCCAATGACCCCTACAATACCTGCTTGGGGTAATTTGAAATTTAGGTTTTCATACAACAATTTATCACCAAAGGCCTTGGACACCTCTTTTGCTTCGATAACGTTGGTTCCCAAACGGGGACCGTTGGGGATGTAGATTTCCAATTTTTCGTCCAGCTGCTTCTGATCCTGGGACATTAACTTGTCGTAATTCTGTAAACGTGCCTTTTGCTTCGATTGGCGGCCTTTTGGGGCCATCCTCACCCACTCCAGCTCGCGCTCGAGGGTTTTTTGCCGTTTGCTGGCCTGTTTCTGCTCTTGAGCCAATCGCTTCGATTTCTGGTCCAACCAAGAAGAATAGTTTCCTTTCCACGGAATCCCTTCCCCACGATCCAACTCTAAAATCCAACCGGCCACGTTGTCCAAAAAATATCGGTCGTGTGTCACCGCAATGACAGTGCCCTTGTACTGTGCCAAATGGTGCTCTAACCAATGTACACTTTCGGCGTCCAAATGGTTCGTAGGCTCGTCCAATAAAAGCACATCGGGCTCTTGAAGCAGGAGTCGGCACAAAGCCACACGCCTGCGCTCACCACCAGAAAGTACCTTAATGGGAGTATCCCCTTCAGGAGTGCGCAGGGCGTCCATGGCTACTTCCAATTTGTTGTCCAGTTCCCAAGCGTTCGTTGCATCGATTTTGTCCTGAAGCTTGGCCTGTTTGTCCATCAACTCCTGCATTTTATCAGGATTTTCATAGACTTCCGGAAGTCCAAACTGATCGTTGATTTTATTGTATTCGTCCAACACATCCACCACCTCCTTCACACCTTCCTTCACAATGTCGATAACGGTTTTGGAATCGTTCAATTGGGGTTCTTGTTCCAAGTAACCCACGGTATAGCCTGGAGCAAAAACAACATCGCCTTGATGGTTTTTGTCCAGACCGGCAATGATTTTCAACAGGGTGGATTTACCACTTCCATTGAGGCCCAAAATGCCAATCTTCGCCCCATAAAAAAAGCTAAGGTAAATGTTCTTTAATACAGGGGTTTGGGCATTTTGATAGGTTTTCGACACCCCAGACATCGAAAAAATAACTTTCTTATCGTCAGACATATGCTACTATGTTTCTAAAACTACTTGAAATCAAAAAAGGCAGTTATACCCTACCCTTCAACGCATTGAAAACCCATGCGATGGCAAAAAAACCGATGCCCACCGAGGCAAAGCCCCAACCGGCAACATCGTCGTATTTAAAAGCACCCATGGCAATGAGACCACATCCTACCACAATCATGATCAAGGTGGCCCACCCCAGTACTGTATTTTTATTCATCATTTGAATTTTGGTTTTTTAGGCGTTCCCTGCCTAGGCAGGGCGGGCTTTCGGTGTTACAAGGTAACCGCCTCAATCCCTAACGCGGATTTGCGCAAATATCGGGAAATAATCACACAAATGCGGCATCATTATGGGGCATTTCGTATTTTTGGGCAAAGACCTATTGCATGGACCTCAACTTCAACAAAAACGAAGATCACAATAAGCTGTTACGCTCCGACTTACGAAAAAAACTGGCTCAAGTAAAACTGGGCGGCGGACAAAAGGGCATTGAAAAACAACATGCCAAAGGAAAAATGACCGCTCGGGAGCGCATCGACTATCTGTTGGACCCAAAGAAGAACGCCATCGAAATTGGTGCCTTTGCAGGGGAAGGCATGTATAAGGAGCACGGCGGATGCCCTAGCGGGGGTGTTGTCGTTAAAATTGGGTACATTCAAGGCAAGCTGTGCGTAGTGGTAGCTAACGATGCCACCGTTAAAGCAGGCGCATGGTTTCCCATTACTGGAAAAAAGAACTTAAGGGCACAGGAAATTGCGATGGAAAATCGGCTGCCCATTATTTATTTGGTCGATAGTGCTGGGGTGTACCTGCCTATGCAAGACGAAATCTTTCCCGATAAGGAACACTTTGGCAGGATCTTTCGGAACAACGCAGTTATGAGCAGTATGGGCATTACCCAAATTGCAGCGGTAATGGGAAGCTGTGTTGCAGGAGGCGCCTATTTACCCATTATGAGTGACGAAGCTTTGATTGTTGACAAAACAGGAAGTATTTTTTTGGCAGGAAGCTATTTGGTGAAAGCTGCCATTGGCGAAAGTATCGACAATGAAACCCTAGGGGGTGCTACAACGCATTGTGAGATTAGTGGGGTAACCGACTACAAAGCCAAGGACGACCAGGATGCCTTGGACACCATCAAAACGATTGTTTCAAAAATTGGAGAATTTGAAAAAGCGGGGTTCAACAGGGAATCTGCAGTAAAACCCAAAGAAAATCCCGAGGACATTTACGGAATCTTGCCAAAATCCCGTTCCGATCAGTACGACATGCTGGAAATCATCAAACGTTTGGTAGACGACTCGGAATTTCAGCAATACAAGGAAGGGTATGGCAAAACCCTGTTAACCGGTTATGCACGTATCGATGGCTGGGCCGTGGGCATTGTGGCCAACCAACGGGAAATGGTAAAAAACAAAAAAGGGGAAATGCAATTTGGCGGTGTCATTTACAGCGACAGTGCCGATAAGGCCACCCGATTTATAGCCAATTGCAACCAAAAGAAGATCCCACTGGTCTTTCTACAGGATGTTACAGGGTTTATGGTAGGGAGCAAAAGCGAACACGGTGGCATTATTAAAGATGGTGCCAAAATGGTCAATGCCGTAAGCAACAGTGTGGTTCCAAAGTTTACGATCGTTATTGGCAATTCTTATGGTGCAGGAAATTATGCCATGTGTGGAAAGGCCTACGACCCTAGGTTGATTGCCGCTTGGCCCAGTGCCGAATTGGCCGTAATGAGCGGTAACAGTGCTGCAAAAGTATTGCTTCAAATTGAAACAGCTACCCTGAAGAAACAAGGCAAGGAACTAACACCAGAAGACGAGAAAACATTATTTGATACCATCAAGGCGCGTTACGATGCCCAGATTTCTCCGTATTATGCTGCAGCCCGACTTTGGACCGATGCAATTATAGACCCGTTGGAAACCCGTACTTGGATTTCGATGGGGATTGAAGCGGCCAATCATGCGCCCATAGAAAAGCAATTCAATTTAGGCGTTTTGCAAGTATGACGCCTCTTATTCTTTGATGAACTTTTTAGATCTTCTCCCTAGATTGGTGTGGATGTCTAACAAATAAGCACCTGCGGGATAGGCCGAAATATCAAAATCATAGCTCCTTTTGCCTGCGGTTGGAACAATATCCCGAATCAGGCGTTTAATAAAAACGCCTTTCAAATCGTAGAGTTCCATCACCACATGGTCGATGTGCGTAAAATTGATACTCACTTGAAGAACATCCTTAACCGGATTGGGAGCAATTGTCACATCGAGGTCTTTTTGCGAAGTCTCATTAAAATTATTTACAGAGAGTACTTCTTGAAATTTATAAATCCTATCCCCGGAGCAATACCCTAGATCATCACTTAAAAAGAAGAAACGATTTAGGGTCCATCCCAAACCAAGGGGCGTCCACGTGTCTCCACCGTCATTGGTTTCATGGAACCCAGAATTATGTCCACCCATCCAGCCTTTGGTATCGCTTACAAAGCCTACTCCTTGCACATCGTTGTCTGGAAAGTTTTTCATGACCCAAGTGGCTCCACTGTCAAAGGATTTTGCCAGCCGGCCCTGTGAAGCCGATTCGATAGAAGCAAAAATATGGGTGTTGTTGTCGCGCAACTGTAATTTCCATACATAATCGCCCGTAACCCCTGAGTTGAATATTTCGGTCCAATTGACCCCTCCATCAAAGGTTTCGAGAATCACACCACCGTCGTACCCTTTTCCAGAAGCAAAACCGTGCATGGCGTCGATGAACAATACTTCCACAAGACCCGCAGCGTAAGCAGACATATCTTGGTAATCAAATGTTTGTCCGCCATCGGTAGTCTTAATCATATAGGCCGGGGTAAACCAGGCCCCTACTCCATAGAGGATATTCTCAGTTACGGCATCTAAACCACAAATGGCTTCCGGGTTGGGAGTAATGGTAACCAAAGACCAGTTTTGGCCTCCGTTGGTTGTTTTATAAAATTTACTATCCAAGGTGCCCAAAAATCCCACATTTTCGTTCAGAAATTCAATGTTTCGAAAATAATTGTTGTCTGAAAATTGAAACGTCCAACTTTCACCTCCGTCGGTGGTTTTATAGACCATAGCCCCGGGGCCATCGGCTGCCCATCCCAGGTTTTCATCCAGAAAGAAAATATCGTCGAAGCGACCGGCTGATGGTGAATTTTCAAGCAGGCTCCATTCTTGGGCAAAGGAACCAACGTAAAAAAGGAATATGATGGGAAATAGCACTTTTTTCATGGCGTGTTTTTTTCAAAAATAAACTTTTAAATG
>DJVA01000083.1 GCA_002440705.1 Flavobacteriaceae bacterium UBA6268
TCAGCCAATAATTGGTCCCAGTTTTCGGTACCGGCCCAAAATGTGCGTTTCATTTCGGCCATGGCCTCGGGGTTGTAGCCGCACAACTGTTCGGCATAGGCCTGGACGGCTTCATCCAATTCCTCGGTACTGTCGAATACTTGTGTGTAGAGTCCCTTACGCAGGGCCCATTCAGCAGGATAAAAAGTATTGGGATCCATGGCGATTTGTGACATGGCACTGGTCCCCAATTTGCGTTCCACAGCGGGACCCACCACAAAAGGACCAATGCCTACGTTGAGTTCGCTAAGCTTGATGGCTGCATATTGGGTGGCCATGCAATAATCGGTGGCGGAGGCCAAGCCTACACCTCCACCCACAGTTTTGCCCTGAATGCGCCCAATGATGAACTTTGGGCACTTGCGCATGGCATTGATGACGTTGGCAAAGCCACTGAAAAACACCTTCCCCGTTGCGGCGTTGTCGATATGTATCAATTCCTGGAAACTGGCACCCGCACAAAAGGTACGATCGCCCCCACTTTTTAGGATAACGACTTTGGCTTCCTCGTTTTCACCGGCATGGTTGATGGCCTCCACCAATGAAGCCAACAAACTTCCGGGCAAACTGTTGTGTTCGGGATGGAAAAACTCGATGGTCGCGATCCCGTCGTGGGTATGTTGTTTTACATAAGGTTGTTCCATGCTATAACAAATTGAATTGTTCGAAATGGTGGTTAAGGTGCTTGCGCTCCATGAGGTACCATTCAAATCGGTTGAGCGGTCCAAACACCACATTTTTGGTGGTCGCATCGGGGTGCTCCTTGAAATACTGCAGATACGCCTCCCGGGCCTCCATCAGGTGTTCCTTGGCCGTTTGCAAATCGGGGTACTTGGCTTGGGTGATTTTGGATTTTTCGTTCAAAGGGAATTCGTATTCCCTTGGCATCCTATCGTAGTTGTAGAGGGTGGCATGTACTTTCTCCAAAATCTTTTCGGGTGTTGCGATTTCAAAATCCTGAATTTCCCCAGAGGCAATGCGGTAGGTGTATTCCAAATGCTCTACCATCAACTGTGGCGTAAGACTCCCCCATTGGGGCTTGGAGGTTTCCGTGAGTTTGTCCAAGCACTCCTGGATTTTCTCGGTCGTCATTTCCACCAGCGTGGTTTGTTTTTTCTGAACCATGGTCAGCACGGTTACCACGGCTACCAATTCGTCGTCAGCATCAAACACTTCCCCATACCACTTTACGATTCCTGCGGGAAGTTCGGTACCGCGTTGTTCGCGATCGATTTTCTGTTTGCAGGTAAGCCTAACATAGATGGTATCGTTGTGGTAGATGGGACGTAAAAAACGGCACTCCTCCAGTCCGTAATTGGCGGCCACGGGGCCTTTATTGGGGTACACGAATAACCCAGCGGCAGCGGCCAAAATGAAGTAACCATGGGCCGTACGCTTTTCAAAAATGCTTCCATCCAACGAGGTGATGTCGGTATGGGCATAAAAATGATCCCAGGTGAGGTTGGCAAAATTGATAATATCGCTATCGGTGATGGTCCGTTTGTGGGTTTGCAGGGACATCCCCACTTCAATGTCTTCCCAATGGTACTGGAACGGATGCTTTTCGGTTTCCTTGTAAGCCCCTTTGGGCTGGTAAATGCCCGTAATCTCTGTTAGGGTTGTAGGCGTACCTTGTACGGCACAGCGTTGTAGGTAATGCTTGATTCCCCGTAAGCCTCCCATTTCCTCACCACCCCCGGCACGACCTGGCCCTCCATGAACTAAAGTTGGTAGTGGGGATCCGTGACCCGTACTTTGTTGGGCATTTTCGCGGTTGAGGATGAGGATACGCCCGTGGTGTGAGGCAGCGCCAAGGGTGTATTCCTTAGCAATGCGATTGTCGTTGGTAACAATGGAAGAGACCAAGGAGCCTTTGCCCATTTGGGACAATTGGATGGCTTCCTCCAAGTTTTTATAAGGCATCAAAGTACTTACAGGCCCAAAGGCCTCGGTGATATGTGCCGTTTCATTTTTGAATGGTTGGTCTTCCCGAAGCAAAATGGGTTTTAGGAATGCGCCCTTTTTGGAATCGGCGCCCAATAAGGTAACCTCCTCCAGATTGCCATACACCATTTGGGCCGTTTGGGCTATTTTCTGGACTTGTTCCACAACGGATTGGCACTGTTCCTTGTCCACTAGGGCTCCCATCCGTACTTCCTTCAGACGAGGATCGCCAATGGCCACGCGATCCAATTCCTTGCCCAAGGCGATTTGCACGTCTTCCAAAAGGGATTCGGGAACGATGATGCGTCGGATGGCAGTACATTTCTGTCCGGCTTTGACGGTCATTTCTTTTTTGACTTCTTTGATGAAGAGGTCGAATTCGGGGGTGCCGGGTACGGCGTCTTCCCCCAAAATAGAGGCGTTTAAACTGTCGGCCTCCATGGTAAAGGGCACCGACTCCTGAACGATTTGCGGATGGTTGCGCAACAAACGTCCCGTGGATGCCGAACCTGTGAAAGTGACCACATCCTGCGATTGTACCGTGTCCAAAATGGTCTTGGCAGTACCACTTATAAGCTGTAAGGCACCTTCGGGGAGTATCTTAGAGTTTACAATTTCCTTGACCACGGCTTCGGTAAGGTAGGCCGTTTGGGGTGCTGGTAGTACCACCGCTGGCATACCCGCCATCCAGTTTACCGCACATTTTTCCAACATGCCCCATACCGGAAAGTTGTAGGCATTGATGTGTACGGCTACTCCTAGGCGCGGCACCATGATGTGATGGGCCATGAAACGCCCCCCACGGGAAAGGTCGATGGGGTCACCTTCTACATGGTAGTATTGATTGGGAAAAAATTTTCGCAGGGAGGCATTGGCAAAAAGGTTGCCAAATCCGCCTTCTATGTCGATCCAGCTGTCCAGTTTGGTAGCCCCGGTGCGGTAACTTAGCTCGTAGAAGGCTTCTTTCCTTTTGGTAAGGTACAGAGCCAGTTTCTTCAGTAGGAGACCACGCTCCTGAAAGGTCATTTTACGCAGGGCTTCACCTTTATTCCTACCATATTGCAACACGGACGGAATGTCCAATCCTTCGGTGGTAACGTTGGTGAAATGCTCTCCCGTAACCGAATCGAGGATGGGGACCCCTTCTCCAGTGCCCGAAACCCATTGTCCGTTGATGTAGTGCTGTACTTTGTTCATTTTATGAGGGTATGTTTTCAATGATCATGGCATAGCCTTGTCCCACTCCCACGCACATGGTGACCAGGGCATATTGCTGATTGGTTTGTTTCAATTCCAGCGCTGCAGAATAGGCAATGCGCGTTCCGGTCATGCCCAAGGGATGTCCGATGGCAATGGCACCGCCGTTGGGGTTGATCCGAGGGTCATCATCTTTCAGCCCCCAAGCGCGGATGCAAGCCAGGGCTTGGGCTGCGAAAGCTTCATTCAACTCGATTAGGTTGATGTCCGATAGCTTCAGGCCTGCTTTTTCGAGAGCCTTTTCAGTTGCCTTAACCGGACCGACACCCATGATGCGCGGTTCCACACCCACCACGGCTGAACTGATGATTTTGGCCATGGGAGTAAGGTCGTATTTTGCAACGGCCGCTTCGGAAGCAATGAGGGTCGCAGCAGCACCATCGTTCAATCCCGAGCTATTGCCTGCCGTAACACTTCCGTCCTTTTTAAAGGCGGGACGCAGTTTGGCCAAGACTTCCTTGGTGGTCTGCGATTTAATAAATTCATCCTGTGAAAACAAAATGGGGTCTTTCTTTCGTTGTGGGATTTCAACCGTAACGATTTCTTCAGCTAGCCTACCCGATTGTTGGGCCTTGGCTGCTTTCATCTGGCTCCAACAGGCAAATGCATCTTGGTCTTCCCTAGAAATGCCATAGAGTTCCACAAGGTTTTCGGCGGTATTGCCCATGCCATCGGTCCCGTACAGTTCCTGCATTTTGGGATTGACAAATCGCCATCCAAAACTGGAATCGTAGAGCTGGGCATCCGTTCCAAAGGCAGCTGAAGGTTTGGCCATCACATAGGGGCCGCGGGTCATGTTTTCCACCCCTCCTGCAATGAAGAGGTCGCCATCGCCTGTTTGAATGGCTCGATGGGCATGGATGATGGCTGAGAGTCCGCTGCTGCACAGTCTGTTGACTGTTTCACCGGGCACGGTGAAAGGCAGTCCTGCCAGCAGCAGCGCCATACGTGCCACATTGCGGTTGTCTTCCCCTGCTTGGTTAGCACAACCCAAAATGACATCGCTGATAGCTTCTGGGGGGATGTTGGGATTTCGTTTCATGACTTCCGAAATGACCATGGCGGCCAAATCGTCGGTACGGATCGTACTCAAACTTCCCTGATAACTTCCAATGGGGGTGCGTACCCCGTCTATGATGTAACTATTTTTCATCTTATTCTTCCCATTCTTTTTGGGTTCGGTATACCACTCCTTTGAAGAGGGCTACCAGCTCCTCCCCGCGTTTTACTTCAATGATATGGAACCCTAATTTGTTGTTTACTTTATTGATGACTGCCTCGGCCACTAATTCATCACCCGCCTCAAGGGCTTCAATATGGTTGATGGATGTTTCGATGGAAACGGCATAACGTCCGTGGGTATTGGCCGTAAACCCGAAGGCTGTATCGGCCAAGGCATAGCTGATGCCCCCATGGGCTTTTCCCATACTATTGAGCATTTCTTTGCGAACCGTCATTCCTACTTTGCATCGGCCCACTTCACATTCCAAAATCTCGATGCCCATCCATTGGCTGAAGGAATCGAGGGAAAGCATTTTATAGGGTATTTTCGCACCGTCCATCAAAAAAAGGTCTTTTTATTTTGTAACATCGTTCGCAGTAGTGGGGAACAACGGTAACGGTCCTCCCGATACTGGTCGTAAAGTGCGTCCAAAGTTTGGACACACCACCCGATGCCTTTCTCATCGGCCCAGGCCAACAATCCCTTGGGGTAATTAACTCCCAAAGTCATGGCATTGTCGATATCCCGAGCAGAAGCAATGCCCCAAAAGAGGGCGTCAGCGGCTTCGTTGATGAGCATGACCAAGATCCGTTCGAAAATCAATTTCTCCGTATTCACACCAGTTTGGGGTTGCATTTTATCCGCTCCATCGGCATAATCGTAATACCCTTTGCCAGTTTTCCTGCCCAACCAACCGGCTTCGCTCAAACGTTTCTGGGTGAAGGAGGGTTTGTACCTTGGGTCGTAATAAAAGGCCTTGAACACGGTTTCGGTGACGGTGTAGTTGACATCATTCCCAATGAAATCCATCAGTTCAAAAGGGCCCATCCGAAAACCTCCGTCGTTTTTCATGGACCAATCTATGGTGGCTACATCGGCAATGCCTTCTTCATAAATTCGCAGGGCTTCGCCGTAAAAGGGCCGAGCTACCCGATTGACAATAAATCCTGGGGTATCCTTGGCAAGGGCCACTGTCTTACCCCAATTCTTAATGGTATTTGAAGCAAGCTCGGTTACTTCCGGGGAAGTTTGGATGGCAGGTATCACCTCCACCAATCGCATCAGCGGTGCAGGATTGAAGAAATGAATGCCTAAACAACGTTCCGGATTTTGCAGGGCAGAGGCAATGGATGCTATGGATAATGAAGAAGTATTGGACGCAAGAATGCAAGTGGGTCCCACCAAGGTTTCCAATTCCTTGAAGACTTTTTGCTTGACCTCCAAATTTTCTACAATGGCTTCAATGACCAATTGAGTCTCACCCAATTCGCCCAAGGAATGTACGTACTGGATGTTGGATTGTATTTGGTCTTTCTGGGATTCGTTCAGCTTCCCTTTTTCTACCAACCGACTTAAAATTCGATCCAATCCTGTTTCGGCCTGCAAAAGGGCATCGGGTTGGGCATCGTAGACCTTCACTTCGCATCCTGCTGTGGCGGCTACTTGCGCAATTCCACTGCCCATGGTTCCAGCACCGATAACTCCAACCTTTATCGGAGATTGTTGATTGTTGAGTTTTGATTGTTGATTTTGGGACATTTTAATCTTTTAATTTTACCGAAGCTGTTTTGATACTTACTACAAATATTGAAATAAGCTCATTATTTTCCAGTATTAGCTTTTCCAAGTTCCTTGAGTCTGAAATCAAATTGGCTCCTTTCAATATCTTCATATTTATGGAACATTCCCTTAATTCTTTGAGACAAATTTTTAATTTATGAATGAAATCCCTAGAAGATTCTCCACTCCTTGCTTCCCCATAATTTAATGCTGACGAAGTTGCAGAACGAATTAATTGCTTGGATAAATGCTGAGATCCAAAAGAGGCATCAATACTTTTGCTGATCGATATGGAATCAATTGCAAATTGAATCAATCTATCTTCAAGTTGGGCTGCTTTCATCATCTGTTTGCATTACCTTTCAAATAAATCAAAAATCTTAAATCGTTAATCCCCATATAACAAATCATTTTCCTTTAAAATTTGGCTTTCGCTTTTCCACAAATGCGGCTACCCCCTCTGCATAATCAGCAGTTTGTGCAGCTTCAATTTGTAGTTGGCCTTCCATATGTAATTGATCCTTCAAAGTGTTCTCCATGGAATGGTTCAACAACCTCTTGGTCATGCCCAGGGCCTTAGTAGGCATCTGTGCTAAGGTTGTCGCTACCTTTTGAACTTCTTCCATAAAATCCTGAACGGGAAACACTTGGTAGACCATGCCCAATTTTTCAGCTTCCGCTGCTGTTACCTTATCTCCCATCATCATTAAGGCCGATGCTTTTTGAAACCCAATAAGCCGTGGAAGGAAAAAGGTTCCTCCGCTATCGGGTATGAGGCCTATTTTGCTGAATGCCTGAATGAAACTGGCCGTTTCTGAAGCCATAACGACATCGCAGGCTAGGGCAATATTGGCGCCTGCTCCGGCTGCCACACCATTCACGGCAGCCACAATGGGCTTTTCGATGGAACGGATGCGTTGAATGATAGGGTTGTAATGTTCTTCCAATATTTTTCGGAAACCTGGATTCAATTCGGGGGTGGTAACCTCCTTCAAATCCTGTCCAGCGCAGAAAGCTTTTCCATTACCTGTAATAACAATGGCCCGTACTGAGGGATTATTTTCTGCTTCGTCCAAATGCTGCTGAAGCAATAGTGCCATTTCCCTGTTGAAGCTGTTGAACACGTCGGGGCGATTGAGGTGCAGCCACTGTAGGGATTGTTGTATTTTCGATTCAATAGAAGCCATTGCTTATGGTAATTTGAAATGAGGATTGTAAATGATTCCAATGATATTGCCCCAAGGATCCTTCACGCCAGCTACCATAATTTCGTCACCCACATTATTGGGAGCTTCATAGACGCTTGCCCCAAGGTCCAGCAGACGGTCGAAGGTTTGTTGAATGTCCTTCACCCCCCAGTAGGAGTAGCTGTTGTCTCCATAGGTAATGGAGCCCTCTATGGGCAATAAACCCAGTTCATATCCCTTAACGTTGAATCCAACATAAAAAGGTTCGTCAAAGTACGGCTTTGTTTCAAAAGCTTTGGTATACCACGCTTTGGCTTCTTGCAGGTCGTTAACCCGATAAATGGTAGTTCGTAGTCCTAGCATCATTTTAAACATTTAAAGTAATCGAAGGGTTCTTGGCAATTATCACATTGAAAGAGCGCCTTGCAGGCTGTAGCGCCAAACTGACTTACCAAGTGGGTGTTGGTACTGCCACACTGCGGACACTTTACCAATTTTTGATTTCCCAACAACGCTTCTTTGTCGGCCAAAGGTTCAAGGGGTGGTGCAATGCCATAGGCCTCCATTTTTTGCTTTCCCTTTTCCGACATCCAATCGGTGGTCCATGCAGGAGCTAGGACCAAATCCACCCGAGCCTTTTTTCCCTTCTGGGCAAAGGCTGCTTTGATATCGGAGGCCATCATGTCTGTAGCTGGGCATCCTGAATAGGTTGGTGACAACTTTATCTGTACCATACCTTCCACTTCAACAGCTTCGCGTATGACGCCCAAATCCAATACAGATAGAACTGGAATCTCAGGATCGGCCACCGATTCTAGGATAGAAACTAAGTGTTCTTGAATGTTTGGTTTTTCAGTTGTTGTCATAAATTGATCCCTGAACTCAATCGAGGTATTATTTGTTTACCAATCCATATTCGGATAGGTACGCTGCATGTACTGCAAATCGGCCAAAAGGTATCCCATGTGTTCGGTGTGTCTGCCCTGTTTCCCGCCTTTTTGAAAATAGTTGGTTTCGGGAAGTACGAGTGTTGCCTCTTCCAATACTTCAGAAATTTTCTGATAGTACATAGGTCTCAGCGCGTGCAAATCCACTCCTATCCCTGCATCAACTGCCAATTGGTCGATAGGGGTCATTTCAAACAATTCGTCGGTATAGCGCCAGAGCGCATCGATGGCTTCCTGCATTTTCTTACGGCTTTTTTCGGTACCATCGCCCAATCTTTTCAACCAATCACTGGAAAAACGTTGATGGTATCGAACTTCCTTGATGGCTTTTTGCGCAATGGCTGCAAGGGTGGCGTCCGCACTGTACTGCAATTGTTCCAAGAGTAACAAATGGTAGGCGTCGAATAGAAATTGGCGCCCTATGACAAAACCAAAATGGGTGTTGGGTTGTTCTACCAACAAAACATTATGGTATTCGTGTTCCTTGCGCAAAAAGGCTACGGCGTCCTCGGAAGCAAACGCATCATCCAGTTGTGCTGCATATTGATAGTAACTTCGGGTCTGCCCAAAAAGGTCGAGGGCTATGTTGGTAAGGGCGATATCGGTTTCCAAATTGGGGCCGTGCCCACACAATTCTCCCAAGCGCTGACCCAAAATGAGGTGGTTATCGGCGATGCTAGTAACGTAGTTTGAGCGTTGTTTCGAATCCATTCCTTGGGGTTTACATGTGTTTTACTTCGTCGGGTAATTTGTAGAAAGTAGGGTGACGGTAGACCTTGTTCTTGGCAGGTTCAAACATTTCACCATTCTCCGAAGGATTGGATGCAGTGATGTATTTGCTCTCCACCACCCAAATACTTACCCCTTCATTGCGGCGGGTGTACACATCCCGGGCATTTTCGAGGGCCATTTCAGCATCGGCAGCATGCAAACTTCCAAAATGACGGTGTTCTAAACCGTTTTTACTTCGTACAAAAACTTCCCATAAGGGCCATTCTTTTTTCATGTGCTGTATCTTTTAACTAGCTTTCGCCACTTTTTTATTGGTTTGTTTATTGGCATGGGCCATAGCGGCTTCGCGTACCCAAGCACCTTCTTCCCAGGCTCCAACACGGGCTTCCATCCGTTCTTTATTGCAGGGACCATGTCCTTTCACCACCTGCCAAAATTCCTCCCAATCAATTTCCCCAAAATTGTAATGTCCTGATGCTTCATTCCATTTTAAGTGAGGATCTGGAATGGAGATCCCTAAAATAGCAGCTTGCGGAACCGTCTGGTCTACAAATTGTTGGCGAAGTTCGTCGTTTGTTTTTCGTTTCAGTTTCCATTTCATGGATTGGGCCGTATGTGGCGAGTCTTCATCTTTGGGACCAAACATCATCAAACTGGGCCACCACCATCGATTCAAGGCATCCTGTGCCATGGCTTTTTGTGCTTCGGTTCCATTGCATAGGGTAAGCATGATTTCGTACCCCTGCCTTTGATGAAAACTTTCCTCCTTACAGATGCGTACCATCGCCCTTGCATAGGGACCAAAGGATGTGGTGCACAAGGCTACTTGATTGATGATGGCTGCTCCATCCACCAACCACCCAATGGCACCGATGTCGGCCCAAGTGATGGTGGGGTAGTTGAAAATAGAGGAATATTTTGCTTTTCCCGTATGGAGTTGTTGGTACAATTCTTCCCGTGAAATTCCGAGCGTTTCACAAGCGGAATACAAATAGAGCCCGTGTCCGGCTTCGTCCTGAACTTTGGCCAACAAGGCCGCCTTACGGCGCAAGGAAGGTGCACGGGTAATCCAGTTGCCTTCCGGAAGCATCCCCACCACTTCTGAATGGGCGTGTTGGGAAATTTGCCGAATGTGGGTCTGCCGGTATTTTTCGGGCATCCAGTCTTTCGGTTCAATCTTCTCGTCGCGCTCGATGCGTTCTTCGAAGATCTGTTCTAGGTTTATTAGTTCTTTTTCGCTCATAATCACTTTTTATACATCAAAATCCAAGGTCACTTTAGGGGTAACTGGCACCGACTGGCAGCTTAACACAAAGTGTTGGTTCAATTCATTTTCTTCAAGGGCATAGTTCACTTTCATCTCAACGTTCCCCTCCAGGATTTTGCATTTACAGGTACTACACACGCCTCCTTTACAGGCAAAAGGCAAATCGGCTCCAGCACCCAAGGCGGCATCTAATAAATTGTCATAGTCATCGGTCATGGTAAAATGGAACTCTTTTCCACCATCAATTAAGGTTACCTCCACCCCTACTACCTTTTGTTGTGCCAGTCGTTCGGCACGTTCCTTATCGGCTTCACTTAAACCAGAAACGAACAGTTCATAATGTATCCTTTCCTGGGGCACATCCCGTTTTAATAATTCATCACGGACCAGAAAAATCATTTCCTCAGGGCCACAAAGAAAAACCTCATCCACCGCGGGCACTTCCACCAATTTGTCAAAGATTTCCTGCAGCTTGTCCTCCGTAAAACGTCCATTGAACAGTTCGATATCCCTCCGTTCCTGCGTAAGGAAGTAATAGATTTCCAAACGCCCAAAATACTGGTTGCGAAGTTGTTCCAAGGTCTCTTTAAAGATAATGGATTTTACGGTACGGTTCAAGTAGAATAATTGGAATGTGGATTGAGGCTCCTGCTCCAAATGCGTTTTGATCATCGAAAGGATGGGCGTAATTCCACTGCCCGCTGCAAACGCCACATAGTTTTTGGGTGCTTGACCACAAGACACCCCAAAAGTTCCTGAAGGAGGCATGACCTCTAAGGTGCTCCCTACTTTTAGGGTTTGATTGACGTAAGTAGAGAACTTCCCTCCGGGAATTTGTTTAACCGCCACACTCCAAGTGTTCTCAAATGGACTGGTGCAAAGACTATAGGACCTCCGCACATCTTCTCCGTCTATGAAAGCACGCAAAGTGAGATGCTGTCCTTGTCGGAAATGAAAGGCTACCGCCAAGTCGTTGGGAATATCGAAGGTTAGTACGGTACAATCCTTGGTTTCTTTGTAAAGATTTTTGACCCGAACTTGATGAAATGTCGCCATGAGTACACTTTAAACACACAAAACTAACATTTGTTAGTTTGAAAAGCAAGTAAAAACTAAACCATCCCTTCGATCAGCACTGCTACCATATCCCGTTTCAACACATTTACATCCAACTTGCCCCGTTTTTGGTACCACAAATAGAGCGTACGCAAGGTAGATAGTATGGAGAAAAGGATGACTTCTGGATGCCGAGGTTTGATTTCGCCCGATTCAATGCCTTGCTTGATGATTTTGCGGAAGTTCTCTTCATAGGCTTCACGCATCCTTACAAACGCTACTACATCGTCTTCAGGCATGTGCATCCAATCATTGTTGAGGGCTGCCAGGGCCTCGGATTGATTCACGGTGATGTCGATGTGCATTTCGATTAAGGATTCGATTTTTTGAAGAGGTGTCCCTTTGCTCACGAGAATGGAATTCATTCCATCGGTAAATGTTCTTGCTAAATCCATCACCAACACCGAAAGAATCTCCTGCTTGCTTTGAATATGGTTGTAAAGACTAGCCGCTTTTATGCCCATGGCTTGGGCAATGTCCCGCACCGTAACGGCACTATAGCCTTTTTCCTTAAAAAGGTGACTGGCCTTAGCAATGATCTCTACTTTGCGGGAGGAGTGCTTCATGATGCTGCAAGATAGCAAAAGCATAAGGTTCTTTTCAAAAAAGCCCTTTGCAATTAGTTTTCAAAAGGTTTCCTTTATATTTTTGACACCTTATGAAAACAGGCTTTGAAAGCAATGCATTGATCGATCGGCTGCCACCGCACCTCAAGCAATACATTAAACCGCAACTTTATGAGCAATACACCCCCATCAATCAAGCGGTGTGGCGCTTCGTGATGCGGAAAAATGTGGACTATCTTAGCAAGGTAGCCCATGAAAGCTATGTTGATGGGCTGCAAAAGACCGGTATTTCCATAGACCAAATCCCTTCCATGTACGGGATGAACCGTATCCTGAAGGAAATTGGTTGGGCCGCTGTAGCCGTGGACGGATTTATACCGCCTAATGCGTTCATGGAATTTCAAGCCTACAAAATCCTGGTCATTGCCAGCGACATCCGCCAATTGGAGCATATCGAATACACCCCAGCCCCCGACATTATCCATGAGGGCGCAGGGCATGCCCCCATCATTGCCAGTCCGGATTATGCAGAATACCTGAGGCGTTTTGGTGAAATTGGCGCCAAAGCCATCAGCAGTGCCCATGATACCGATATGTATGAAGCCGTTCGAAAGCTTTCTATTTTGAAGGAAGCCGAAGGTACCCCAAACGAGGAAATTGAAGCTGCCGAAGCCAAAGTGCTCGAACTTCAGGAAAAGAAGGTAGAGGCCAGTGAAATAGCACTTATCCGCAATTTGCACTGGTGGACTGTAGAATACGGCTTGGTTGGGACTCCCCAAAACCCCAAAATATATGGTGCTGGGTTGCTATCTTCCATTGGTGAAAGCGAATGGTGCATGAAGGAGGAAGTAAAAAAAATCCCCTACAGCATCGATGCGGCCTACCAAGATTTCGATATTACCAAACCACAACCGCAATTGTACGTAACCCCAGACTTTGCGTTCTTACAAGAAGTATTGGAAGAATTTGCCAATACCATGGCGGTACGGAAAGGCGGATGGCGCGGTTTGCAAAAATTGATTGGCTCCAAGCAAATTGGCACCATCGAACTAAGTACAGGTTTGCAAATAAGCGGGGTTTTTACACGCATGATCCAAAACGAAGACAACGAAGTGGTCTATTTTGAAACCGAAGGTGCAACAGCGCTGGCCTATCGTGAAAAAGAAATCATCGGCCATGGAACCCAACGGCACTCCAAAGGCTTCCGTTCACCCTTGGGCCAATTGAAAAAAATCAATCTAGCCATCGAAAATATGGGCCCACGCGATTTGCAAGCCTATAATTTTTATGACGGCAAACCCATCGCCTTCGAATTTGAGAGTGGCATTACCGTAGAGGGGATGAATGTAACGGGGATGCGAAACCTGAATGGAAAGCTAATGCTCATTCAATTTACGGATTGTTGGGTGAAGTATGGGGATGAAGTATTGTTTTCCCCTGAAATGGGCGATTTCGATCTGGCTGTGGGCAAGGACATTGTTTCGGCCTTTGCGGGGCCGGCCGATTACCATTCGTTCGACCGGGTAACACATAAAGCCAGCGCCACAGAGACCATTCGCATTACGCCTTCTGAAGACGAAAAATTACTGAACCATCTATACCAACAAGTTCGCACTTTTCGGGAAAACCAATCAACCAACGAAGCATTCCTTGAAGGAATTTTGAACCTGCTTCAGGTAAAGTTTCCCCAAGACTGGTTGCTGCCCTTGGAACTTTGCGAAATCACTGCTGCTAGTCGTTCCGATTTTTCAAAAAAGGCAACCACCTATTTAAACGAAGTGAAGCAACGCCGCCCCAAAGTGGCACATTTGATTGATACAGGATTACAATTACTATAACTATGGGATTATTCGATTTTTTATTGGGAAATAAAAACAAAAAGATTGCCGATTTTAAAAATAGGGGAGCCATCATTCTCGATGTGCGCACCAAAGGCGAATACCAAGGCGGAGCCATTCCGGGTTCCAAAAACATCCCCTTGCAACAACTTTCCGTAAGGGTTCAGGATGTAAAAAAATGGAACAAACCCGTCATTACTTGCTGTGCCAGCGGCATGCGCAGTGCCAGTGCAGCGGCCATCTTACGATCCAACGGCATTGAAGCAATGAATGGTGGCGGATGGTTCAATCTGAGTCAAAAGCTGTAAATTGAATTTGTTATTTCGACAACAATACCACTGGGTCGTATCTTCAAGGGAAGTGCTTTTGGAGTATTGCGAGTCCATAAAAGCTGAAGACCTTTTGAAGCAACATCCCAGCTTTGCCAATGCTAGCATGCAGTACCTTTTATTGCACATGGCCAACTGCTACTTTTTTTGGCTGGGTGAAGTCGCTTTGAAAAAAAAAATGGAATACCTCGATTACCAAAAAGTGCATTCCTTAGCAGCCATAAGAACCCAGTTTGAAACCGTCAATCATTTGGTCAACAAATTCCTGAATACCGACTGGCCCGAAGCCATCCCTTATGAAATCCGTGGAGCCCTAGGAACCACAACGCCCCTAAAATTGTTTACACACGTCATCACCCACGAGTACCATCACAAGGGGCAACTCCTATCCATGAGCAGGTTCATGGGCTATACCCCTGTGGATACGGATGTCTTACGGTAGCTGTTTGGGTACCGAAACCGGAAAATCCTGCCCAAAGCCATAACTGGACGGGTATTGGGGGTTGCCTCGGTATTTTTCCGAAACCTCCGGTACACGGCTTTCCAAATAGGCTTTCAATTCGTTTACGGTGACCCGATGATCGCCACTATCGGCTTTCCCAGAAAGGGCTTCCAAAAGTACATAGGTAAAGACCCCATGACCCAGTTCGTCAAACTCGGTGGCAAATTGTTCGCTGCCGCTGGCCGTAAGCCAATGGGTACCAGTACTCCGCGCTAACTGGGCAATGGCCTTTTCTTCTGCGGCTCCACGGGCCAAGGTGGTGAGGACTCCCGCACTTTGGCAAGCATCCAAAATATAGAGTTGTTTTTGAGCAGAAATTCCTGAGGCGATTTTCTTCAACTCGGAAGCAGAGATTCCCTTTTGGGCCAAAGCGCCATCATCTCCATACAACTGTGTGACATCCGTGGGTACCAAAAAAAACTCCCCATCATTGCCAGCACTGACCACTCCGTGCCCGGCATAATAAAAAACAAAGATGTCCTGAGGATTGGCAACCGCTGCAATTTCATTCAACTTCGAAAGGATATTGGCCCTTACCGCCTCACTATTCTTTACAAAATACACATGGGTTTTTGAAGTAATCTTCGCCAAACCCTGCTGCAAGGTTTCCTGAAAACCTGTGGCATCGGCCACCGCATAATTGAGGTTGTACTTTGGGTTTTGGTATTCATTGATGCCAATGACCAACAAATGAGCCTGAATGCCTTGTGGTTTAATCAACGATTGTTCTGGCGTGTAATGCACTGTAAGTTTTTCGGGCCTACTTTCGGTACCTTGTGAATTGATGGCAATGGCAAGAAATTCGTTTACTCCTTCAATAAGGGTAACGACCAATTCCTTGGAATTGCTATTTTCAGCAACGTCGTCCTCTACCAAAAGGTTGCGGTTGTTGTTTCCCACCAATTTCCCATTTTGGTACAAACGCAATTCGGCAATGCGATCGCCTTTGGCTGTGCCCTCCAAAACTAGTTTTATGGACTCACTTTTGGTTTCCACCTCTTTGGATGCCACATCGTCTGCTACATAAAGATTTCTGGTTCCTTCGGAATATTTCAGGACTACAGAAGGTGGTTCTTTGATGTTCGCAATGTTTGCGATGGATTTAAATTCCTTTTCCGCCAACACCTTGTAAATGAGTCTGGGGGTATAAAATTGATCGAAGATGCTTTCCATGGGGATTACTTCTTTTCCCTTTACAAAAGCCACTTTGTCCCATGCCTCTGGTGAACCTTCGAAGAGTCCGTCGGGCGTTAAGGCAATCCAATTCTGGTCTTCAAACACATAAATCCTTAGCAGTTCCTTCATGGTTTCCAGTTCATAAAACTTAATGGCACTGGACGCTTGGACCGCAAATATCCGATCGGTTACAAAAGCTCCCTTTGAAAAGAGGGTTTTAACTTCGGTAAAGGATTTGACCAATTTTCCCGTTGGGATATGGTATAAAAACGATCCTGAAGTATAGCCCATGAAAAACAAGTACTTGCCATTGGGAGACAGTTCGGCATCCATCATGTAATTTTCGAAATGCGTGGGAAACGAATGGATGATTTCCCCAGTTTGGGCATCCAAAATTTCTACTTGCCTTGTTGTGGCATTGGCCGTAATAAGCCTTGTCCCGTCCGCATTGTGAACAACCATGAAATACCGCCCTTCCTTTACCCAAAGTTCCTTGCGGGTTACATAGTCAAAATAATGCAAACGTTCGTTATGCGCTTCATCGTCATAAATATCCCGGGTAATGTAGGCTACTGAATTGCTGAAGGGGGCCAAACTAACACTATGGCTGAAAGAGGGCAACTCTCCCCCAATCATTTTGGAAAACACTTCGGAACCTTCCTCAGTATCGATAATGCGCATACCTCCTTTACTGAAAAGTGCCAAAAGGTGTGCGTTATCATTAAAATCATAACCGCCAACATCGCCATAATTCTCAATCAAATTCGAAAAACTATCGGGTTTGCCCCGTTCAAACACCTTAATGGGATCGGTATTGGTCGTAATTCCAAATACTTTGTTGGAGCTTTGGTCCACTACCATTTCCCCATTGCTATAATCGTCCCTGTAATTGGGGTGGTAGGCCGTAAAGCGAGTAGCGCTGGGACTGCTTAATAACGAAAAGGTCCTGTTTCCGTAATTGGTTGAAAAAAGCAATTCCAAAGCTTCATTGTTGCTGTAGACCGCCAACTGGGTTGGGTTCATCAAACTCTTGCCGTAGGTCTTCACTGGAATGGTGTCATACCGCTTGAATTTACTGTAGGAAGCATCATAACCTACTTGCGCATACAACCAGTCCCCCTTTGGAAGCACCGCAATTTTTTCACCTTCAAGATCAATTTTCCCCAAAACAGCACCCGTAATGGCATCCAGTTCGGTTAAGGCGCCCGTACCCGGGGCGACCCAGATGGTAGTCCCATCATCATTAACAACGGCATCTCCAATATAAGGAATCGCTTCGCCAACCACTCCTTGTAACGGTACCGTACGACTCCAAACTTCCAGATTGGTTTTTGGATTCACCCTAAGGAAAGTTGCCAACCCTTTATCTTGATCGTACACCGCCTTAATTACGTCTCCATTTTCGAGAATTGCCACGCAGTAGCCCTTTACCTCATGGTAGGTGCCATTCAAAAAATCGTATACGTAATTCTCAAAATAGTTGGTGAGAATTAGCAGATGACTTAAACTGCTATTGAATTCGAAGTGGTTGATGTTGCCCTCCCCTGGAAAAACAGGAATATTGCCCGAATTGAACTTTCCATTCACTTCGTCCAAGGCATACAGCGATTGATTGCCCTGTGTGTCCTGTGCAAAAAATGTAAGCGTATGGAAATCGGGATTGTCTACATAATCCAAGGCATAAATACGTCCCAAAGGATACTTTCCAACTTCCTCAAAAGTCTCGTTGTCGTAGACCACAATGGTATTGTTGGTAAGGGTGTATGTTTTTCCATCCCTGGCATTTACTGCTAGATCGTTGTTGTAATTTTCCAAATCGATGGTACGGTACAACAACCCCGTCTGCTCATTCCAAAATTTAAGAGTCTTGTCCTGATAACCATACGTAACCAACACATGCCGTTTGGCATCCAACGCCGAGTAGGAAGTGGACAGGGCATGGGTACTCTGCACTACAAAATCTTGCTGCGCGAAACCCTTCCATGCGCTCATTAGACACCAAAGAATCAAAAAGGATTTTTTCATGATTACTGGTGGTTAATTTCAACCATCAAAGGAACCACGTACCCTTCGGCGCCTTCTTTCACCTTAAAGCCAGGTGTCCCAGCGGCATATTCGACCATGCTCTTATCGATAAGCTTTTCGCCCAAAGCCGCCTTGATCTTGGAAGTGAGTCCGCCCTCCGTTTCTTGCATTTTTTCCTGTAATTCTTTTTCGTCCAATCTTTGCTGGCTGAAGAGGATCAACAAATAATCGGTACCCGGGTTTTCGTCCATGCGGATCACTTTTTTCTCACTCGGGAATGCCAACTCTGAATTGGCCCCGATCAAAGGAGACATGTTATCATCATATGGAAGAATCTTGTTGATTTTTTGAGAAAGATCGGTGGCAAAAGCATAAATGTAACCTTCGTTTACATTTTCCAAATAGAAGCGGAATCGAGTTCCGGAAGGATAGGCCTCAAGCATTCGGTAGGCTACCAAATCTTCGCCTTCCACATCATCCTCAACCACTAGGTTTCTTGTCGAAACCCTTGTTACCTCCATCAACTGTCCCGAATTGGTTTCAAACTTCAGGCTCCCTTCGGGTAGTTTCTCGGCGATTGGATTGGGATCCACATCGCCCATCGGCAAGACTGGCCTTATGGGCTGGTTGGGGTTGTTGGGCTCCACCCTGGGGATGGAGGGTTTGCCTGGCTGATTGGGATTGTTGGGCTTGCTATTGGGGGTAGAAGGAATGTTGTTATCCTTTCTTTTGTAATAACTATACGGTTGAATGGCTCCCATGGCCCATTTTTCGTATTCTGAATAAGGCACCCAAATAAAGCCTCCATCGCCCCATTGGGTTCCCCAACTGTTCATCACCCTAAAAGCGCCGCCTTCGTAATTGTCGTCATAGCCAATCACTACCATGGCATGATAGCCATGCTGGGATGCTATGGCATTTTTTTCGGTGGAAAGCGAGCGCCATACCGTTGTGGCTTTAAAGAAACTTGGAGGCAATTTCATACCCAACAACACGGGATAGCCCTCGGTCAATGCTTTTTTGGTCGCGTTGGTTTTTACTCCATAATCGGGGGAATCGAAGAAAAACAGGGTTTGGTAATCCCTGATCCTATAGTCGATGGCCTCCAATTGCACTGCCTCCGAAATGGATGGGTTGCACTGATAGGGCAACGATTTCAAGGAAGGTGCCCCTGCTACCTTCAAGGCTTCCATCCCATATTTTGGATTGGCTCCTTTACTGCAGTTTAAGTCGTCCTCCCGTTTGATGATGGAATACACAAAGGAAGGTGATAAGGCGTTTTGGGTAATGGTATATTTATCGGTAATCCCCAAATCCTTGGCCAACATGATGGTCCTAAGACCGTAGGCACTGGCATAAGCCACGCAAGTTCCGTATTGTCCTTGGTTTCCGGGATAAGGCGCATACTGCTCCAACGAATAACTGCTGGGCAAATTATCGTAGGTGGAAGCGGTAAATTGAATTTTATAGGGGATGCTTCGGTAGGATGCTTCATCCCATTCCATACCCATGGGGTACTCCTGTGCAACGGTGGAAAAAGCAATCAAAAACAATAAAAAGGACAGTGCTCTCATAACGATTGGGTTTTTACACCCGTAAAAATGCACATTTTCAGGAAATTGGAAAATAGGGCAACTGCCTTATTCGAACTTTTTTCCTATAAATTGTACTTCACCACAAACAGCACAATGCGTGGAAGCACATAATACTGTGATGTCGTGTTGAATTCGTCACTAAAACGATCGCTGTTGGTAAATTGGGTATTGAGCACATTGGTAGCCTGTAGCGAAAACTCCCACGGGCTGTCCCCTTCCTGAAAATAAAGCGTCCCGTTTAAAAAGGAGTACTTGTTTTCTATGGTTTGGGCGGCATCGCTGTATTTGTAAAAATTCCAATTGGCAGTCAAATAGAAGGATTTAAGGAAATTAATGTCCACATTCACAAAGGGACGCTGGGTGTAGAACGTTTGTTGCAATCCCCCATTGTCGTAATCGTTTAGGGCAAGGTTATAGCCCACTTCAAAATTGGGCCATTCCCGAAAACTGCTGCGGGCACTTATTTGGTAGTTTTGGGTGAAACTTTTGCTTTCCCTAATTACATCATTGATGGTATTATTGGAAGTACTTAAACTAAGGTTGGCACTGGTGGCTAGTTCTATTTTTTTGATGCGTTTGCTGAACCTTCCAAAAGCCGTAAACGTTTCGTCCGAAAAGTTACTGCTGATGTTTTCCGGATACGCCACTTGGTTGATCGATACAATTTCGCTATTCCCTTTGATGCCCTTCAACCTACGGGTATAGCTCAATGAGCCCATGATGTTGGTATAGCTGAAGAGGTTGAAGTTGAAATAATTCAAACTGTAACTGTGCGAAAACGAGTTTTCCAACAATCGATTCCCTCGAAATAACTGATTGTAATTGTTGAACACATAAGCCTCTGCAAAATCATTCACATCGGTATACTCAGCCGAAAGGGCATAATTGAACCGCAAACTTTCACTTTTCTTGATTTCCCAAAGGGCAAATAGATCGGGTAATAACCGCCAGTCGTTTTGGTTAAAAGCGCTTCCGAATTGTTCATTTTTAACCAGATAGTTGTGCAGCGTGGCCCCTGGTGCAAAAGTAAACTGGCCTTTCTTGAACTTGTAATGAAATCCCAAAAAGGCATCGGCAAAGCCATAAGTAACGTCATTTGCCAGGGATTGGGTCCCTTCGCCAATTTCTGGGGTTTCCAGCAAATCCAATCGACTGCCATTGTCCAATAATTGAAACATGTTCGAGCTAAATCGTTGCCGGCTCAGGGTTCCACCCAATGTAACGTTCAGGTTGCTTTGGTTATTGATAATAAAGTAGTAATCTACTTTTCCATCCAACTTGTGGGTCTGAACATTCTTTTGTTGGTTAATACTGAAACGGTTTTGAAGGGTATCCAGGGGGAGCACACCCGGAAAAGGCAACAAATCGGTGATGGCATTGTAAAACGGATCTTCCTCCTGCCACAAGTGCTGTAATTGTCCTGCAAAAATGTTTTTATCATTCAACGTATAGTACACATTCAGGTTTTGGTTAATGGAAACAGGTTTGTTTTCCTTGTTTTCGGAAATGTCATTGCTGAAATCTTCAAACAGCGACAAGGCACGATCGGTTTCGGTTTGCTTGGAAGTTTTTACAAGCACATCGTAATCCATCTGAAAATTGGTACTGGGCTTATACACACTGCTCATTTTGAGCATGCCCAACTGGCTGTGCTGATCGTTGTTGCTCGAAGTAACCTCCGTTACCCCTGTGGCGATGTATTGCTGAATCGAATTCGTTACAAAATTGGTCTTACTGTCCGATAAAATTCCAAATCCACTCAAATCCCAATGATCTGTGGCCGCCCAACTGAAATTCCCTGCCAGGAATTTACTTTCGATGCGATTAGCCCGGTTGTTTTGCGCTACTGCAAAGCCTAAATCGCTTTCACTGATGTTGAAGTTGGTCCCCCCGCCCCGATTGAAATTGCGAAAGCCCCCAGTAAAATTGAAATAGTCCCGCCAAGTGAAAGGCACCTCACCTATATCATTAAAATCGGTGATGAAATTAAGGCTGTACTTGGGGCTGTAATAAAACAATTTCGGATGTACCAAATAGCGTTCATTAAGGGCATCGTCTACCCCCGAACCGCCGGTAACCTCCCCAAACCAGAAGTTTTTCTTACCTTCCTTCAACTTGATATTGATGGCTACATTGTCCTGATTGTTGGTCACCTTGCTCATCTGGCCCACTTCACTGTAATTGCGCAACACTTCTACCTTATCCACCGCATCGGCCGGGATGTTTTTCGTGGCCAATTTTGAATCGCCATCAAAAAAATCCTTGCCTTCCACCATTACCTTCTGTACGGTCTTTCCTTCCACCTGTATTTCACCTTCGTCATTCACCTCCACGCCTGGAAGGTTTTTCATCACATCCCCCAGCTTTTTTTCATTGCCTCTGTTAAAGGAATCGGCATTGTACACAATGGTATCCCCCTTAACCGTTACAGGCATCTCGTAAACTATCTCTACCCCATCCAAAAGGGAAGCCTGGGCCTTCAACACAAAATCCAAAGTCATAGTTTCAGCATTCGCCGGAACGGAAAGCTCCTTTTCCAAGGTTTCATAGCCCAAATAACTTGCTCTTAGTAAGTAGGTTTGGTTTGCGGAAAGATACAGTTGAAACTTACCCTCATCATTGGTAATGGCATAAGACTCCACATTTCCGGTGGCTTTCGCCGTAGCAATGACGTTAGCCAATTCTAGCGGAGTTCCCAGACTATCCTTGATAAACCCACGAAGTTTGATGCTTTGGCCAAACCCCACAGTGCTCACCAACAATAAGTATATAAAAAGTGTTTTTTTCATTTATTGACTTAAAATTTAACCGGAGAAAAGGGGTGCCTATTACCCTCCAAAACGTCTAAATCCCCCACCCTTGCGTTTACCATCTCCACCCCGAAAATTTTCCCGCATTTCGTCCGTTTTTTTCTTCACAACGGCATCAAAAGCCTCACGGGTTACCTTTTCTCCTTTGGAAGGAGGCTTAATCTCCATGGCTTCTTTGGTGTTAAGAACAATCTTGGAGCAAAGGATGGTGGTGCGATCCACGTTCAATTCCAGAATCAATCCAGGCAATCCGCCGTATTCCCCTGGGCCATTCTGTATAGGGATTTGAGGCGTAAACCAAGCCGTCACCAACACTTCTTTCGGAATTTCAAAATTGTCCAAGGGGTCTTTCTCCTTCAGCGAATCCTTGACCATTTCCGTTGCTTTCTCCTGACGATCATCCCTTCGGCGCATCATTCTAAAATTGTTGGGGTTCACCGCTTTAATTGCGGTCGCCTTGATTGCCAAATACTGTCCTATTTGTTTGGATTCCTTCCCAATTTGCCAGTCCATCTGTGGAATGGAATCGCTCACCAAAAACTGCTTACCAAAAAACTCCCTGGCTTCCAAGAGTTGCTGCGTTTCCAAATTCTTGTACTGTTCCCCCGGGGTAAAACTGCTCACCATCATTCCAAATCCTCGATTGCCCTCACCGGTATCCAAGGCCTCCTCTTCTTCATAGATCGATTCCTTTCCCTGAAACGTAAGGATGAAAGTCTTTTCCAAGTGCTTTTTCATCCGTTCCTTCATTTGCTTTTTCATGTCCTCACTCATATCGGGCGGACCCACTCGATCCATATCTACAGTGGTCTTGGATTGGTAATAGGCTTTTCCGCTGATATTTTGCGCAGAAATGATTCCAAAATAAGGCAGCAGTACTAGGGCAAGGAAAATAGACTTCATCACAACAGTTTTAAAAATGGAACACCAAGATACTTGAATGTCAAAAACCTTTAGACTGTTGTTCTGTTAAATAGTTTATAAAGTTACCCGCCTATGCGTATCTGCATCCTATTGCCACCTTCCTTTTTCCTGCCGTCCCCTTCAAACTGTTCGTTCATTTCCTTCATCTTGGCATCCAAAATAGCACGGTATTCTGCCTCGGTAACTTCTTTTCCTTTAACCGGTTCCTTGATGGAAATTCCCTTTTCAGGGTTTAAGACCAATTTGCTGCAAAGGATGGTTTCCGAGCCATCGTTCACCTCCAAGATGAGCCCCGGAAGTCCATCGTACTCACTAGGTCCATGTTGCAAGGGAATCTGTGGCGTGTACCAAGCCGTAATCGTAATGGGTTCTTCCTCCACCATACTGGTGTTGTCTTTAGGATCCCGTTCCGAATCCGATTCGGCGGTCATGATGGTTCTGGTGGTGTTGTACGTGGCTTTAAAGCAGGTGTACTCCCCAATATTCTTGGTTTCTTTTTCCAACTTCCAGTCACGGGCCTCGAGGGCATCCTTGATCAAAAATTCCTTACCAAATACTTCCGTTTTATTGGTGTAACGATTTTCCTTAAGGTTCTTATAGTACACATCGTTCCCTCCAGAACCCGCTACGACGATTTTCATGCCGCCACTTTCAAACACCCCGTCGTCATCCAATTTTTGGACTTCTTTGTATTCCGATTCGCCTTCGGTAAACTCCAAAGTAAATTCTTTTTCAGATTGTTTCTTCAGCATGGCACGGATCTGTTCCTGCATGGCATCGGTCATGGTGCTGTCCAATTGCACATCGAACTTGCGTTGGCTCTTGTAAGTGGCGATGCCCTGTATCTGTTGCCCATAAAGACAATGGCAAAGGAACAAAGCAATCAAAATCGATAGGTAAGTCATTGTTTTCATTTCTTCTTGATGTTAGAATTGTTTGGGACAAAGATGCAATGCCCAACCCGTTTTTTGGGTTAAAGAGTGTTAACGTGTGTTAACGGACGAAGCTTCACAAATTGATTGTTGCTATTTTTGAGGCATGGAAAACCTGAAATACAAGGGAATACTCTATTTCATCGCCACAGTCATAGCGGCTACCTTGTGCATTCAGGTATATTGGAATTACAAAAATTACCGGACCAGCAAACAACAATTGCTGAACGATGTCCAGACCAGTCTGGACAATGCCGTAGACCAATACTACACCCAACTGGCCACCGAAAAAACCTTTAGCTTTATTGGCGATAGCCTCCATTTTACAGGTTTTGACCCCATGAAATTCAGCGGGGATACCCTCATCATGGAAAAGAACCTCAGCTTTAGGGATTCCTCTTCCAAGGGTTTGGCCGTGTTCAAATCGGTTCGCAATGACAGTGTAGCCATCAATATTTCTTTAGGTGATAGCACTTTGGCGCATTCAGGGATTTTTGCATTAAGAGACAGCCTACGTAAACCAGTGGAAACCCTTTCGTCCAAAATTATGGTGTCATTTTCCGAAGACCAACTTTCACTCCAAAAATTGGACAGCCTGCTGCAACAGGAGTTGCAACGTAAAAGCATTGCCATCGATTATGGCCTTACCCATACCCTGTTTCTGGGCAGGGAACAAACCCTCCGCCCCGAAATCGTTGAAAAAGCCTCCTTGGAAACCGCATCCAATTCGCCTTATTTCTTTCATGGCAACCAGTTGAAGGTTTATTTTACCAACATCACCTTTTCGGTACTCAAAAGAAACCTCTTAGGCATTGTCCTTTCATTTCTTTTGGTAAGTGGGGTCATTGCCTGTTTGCTGTACTTGTTGAAAATTATCAAACAGCAAAAGCAATTGGCCGAAGTGAAGAACGACCTTATCAGCAACATCACCCACGAATTCAAAACCCCCATCGCCACCTTGGGCATTGCCTTGGAATCCATTCAAAATTTCAACGAAAAGGAAACTTCCGAAAAAACCCTTCGCTATACCCAAATATCCCGCGAACAGGTGGAAAAACTCAACACCATGGTGGAAAAACTCCTGGAAACGGCCAGCTTGGATAGTGAACAACTAACATTGAAATACAGCCCTACCGATTTGGTTGCGCTCCTGGAACGTGCCGCCCAGAAAGAAGCGCTTTTGGAAAGTAATAAGCACATCAGCTTCCACACTGTTGAAAAGGAATTGATCCTCCCCTTGGATGCCTTTCATTTTGAAAACGCCATCAACAACATCGTTGATAACGCCATCAAATATGGTGGCAACACCATTAATATTGAACTGACAAATAAAGAGAAGTCTGTCGAAATTAGCATCACGGATAGTGGCCATTCGCTCTCTGAGGCTCATCAAAAACATGTTTTTGAAAAATTCTATCGGGTGCCAAAAGGAAATACTCACGACGTAAAGGGCTTTGGCATCGGTTTGTACTACACCAAAAAAATTGTGGAAAAACACCAAGGGACCATTGCCTTAATTCCACAACCACAAACCACCTTCAAAATTGTATTGCCCCATGGCTGAAACCATCCACATACTGTTGGCCGAGGACGAACCCTCACTGGGACAAATCGTTAAGGAAAGTCTCGAAACCCAAGGCTACCAGGTTTCACTTTGTAAGGACGGACAACAGGCTTTGGAAGTTTTTCAAAAAGATGCCCCGGATATTTTGGTGCTGGACGTCATGATGCCCAAAAAAGATGGCTTTACCTTGGCACGCGATATTAGAAAACACAATACGCAAGTGCCCATACTTTTCCTTACGGCCAAATCACAAACCCAAGACGTAGTGGAAGGGTTTCAATTGGGGGGCAACGATTACCTCAAAAAGCCTTTCAGCATGGAGGAGCTTATCGTACGCATCCAAAACCTATTGCGTTCCAATCAGCTTCAGGAAAACACGGCGGTGGCCTTGGGCAACTATTCCTTTCATTTCAAAAAGCAGTGGCTGCAGTTTCAGGATGAAAAACCACTGTCCCTTACCCACCGTGAAGCCCACCTACTCTTTCATCTGTACCACCACCGCAACACCATCCTGGACCGATCGGTCATCCTCAAAAAGTTGTGGAACGACGACGACTTCTTCAGTGCCCGTAGCATGGACGTGTTCATCACCAAACTCCGAAAGAAACTGAAAAAAGACCCGAACATCCAAATCATCAACGTTCGTGGCTACGGCTACAAATTGGTGTGCTAGGGCCTGCTTCCTACTTTTAATTTTTTTGGTTTTATATTTTACATTGTACATTTCGTACCTTGCAAGTCTATGAGACTGCTCCTTTTTTTGTGCCTCCTAGCACAAGGTGTCTGTGGCCAAAACCTACAGCTGGCTAACAAGAGTGCCCTTAAAGCCGATCGCTTTATTGGCATCGACTCCTACCGTCATGTATATTTCATCAAAAATGGAGCGCTGCACAAGCAAGGCGAATTGGGGACCTTTGCGTTTCAGGATTTCCAATTGGGCCCTGTGTCCTCGGTAGATATTATTAACCCCCTAAATGTGGTAGTTTTTTATGCTGAAATGAATACAGTGGTGTTTTTGGACAACCGCCTCAACGAAAAGGAGCGCATCAATTTCAACGATTTGCCCTCGTTCCTCAACGTAAGTTTTGTTACCAATGCCGGCAATAACCGCCTCTGGATTTTCAACTCCGATACCCAACAACTGGAGTTGTACCATTACCGCAACCAACAACAAACCCTAGTCTCCCAACCCCTGAAGGGGAAGGTGCTAAAGCAAGTGAGTGATTTTAACGAATGCACCCTGCTTTCCGAGCACACCCTAAGAAAAATAAATAGCTACGGAAGCCTGCTGTATGAAATCCCTTTGGAAGGGTTTTCCAAGATCACATCCTACCAAGAAAAACTAATGGGGGTAAAGGAAAACCAACTGTTTTGGATTGATAAAGCGGCTGTTCAACCACTCACCGTGACCTTGAACGAAAAACCCATCAAAGACTTGCAGCTAACGCAAGAATTCCTGTATATTTACGATGGTGAAACACTGTTCACCTTTTCACTAACCCAACCGAAGCAATAAGGATTATGCACGTTGCCATCGCAGGAAATATTGGCTCTGGGAAAACTACGTTAACCCAACTTTTGGCCAAACACTACAAATGGAAAGCACATTTTGAAGACGTAGAGGACAATCCCTACCTGGACGATTTCTACACACAAATGGAACGTTGGTCTTTCAACTTGCAAATCTATTTTCTGAACAGCCGCTTCCGACAGATCATGGACATCCACGAAAGTGGCAAAAACGTGATCCAGGACCGCACCATTTATGAGGACGCACACATCTTTGCGCCCAACCTACACGCCATGGGCCTTATGACCAACCGCGATTTTGAAAACTACCGTGCCTTGTTCGACCTCATGGAGAGCCTGACCAAAAGTCCCGACCTGCTTATCTATCTTAGAAGTTCCATCCCCAATCTGGTGAACCAAATCCACAAACGGGGCCGCGAATACGAAAACACCATCAGCATCGACTACCTAAGCCGCCTCAACGAACGCTACGAGGCCTGGGTGCACGATTACGACAAGGGCAACTTGCTTATCGTGGATGTCGATAACATCAATTTCGTGGACAATCCGGAAGACCTTGGCGAGGTCATCAACCGCATCGATGCCGAACTGCATGGGTTGTTTTAATTGATACCATAAAAAAGGCCCGAATCATCGGGCCTTTTTTTATTGTTATGGAATGGAACCATTAGTTTTGCTCCTTCACTTCTTCAATTACTTCCTTCACGACCTTTTTACCACGCTCCACTTTCACCTCGGCTTCTTTCATGGCCTCAAGCTGCGCTTTTACTTCTTCCTCAGTTCCCTTAAAGGTCTTAGTCTCGGAAGTGGTTTCACCGTTCTTGGTGGTTTCAATGGTGACGGTGGCCACAGTTTCGTCTCCTTCAACGCTCATTTCCACCTTTACTTCTTTTTTCACTTCTTCAACACCTTGGGCTACCTTATCGGTCAACAAGGTTTGGGTACCGTCTTCCGAAATAAATAGCATATCGCCATCGTGTGCGGCATCGGCAGTATGACCTCCCAAAATAGGGGCAATCACCAGACCGACCAAACAGGTCAATTTAATCAAGATGTTCATGGATGGACCGGAAGTATCCTTAAACGGATCCCCAACGGTATCTCCCGTAACCGCAGCTTTATGGGCATCGCTTCCTTTATAGGTCATTTCACCATTGATTTCAACTCCGGCTTCAAACGATTTCTTGGCATTGTCCCAAGCACCACCTGCATTGTTTTGGAAAATAGCCCACATCACTCCGCTCACACAAACCCCAGCCATGTAACCACCCAAAACCTCGGCACCTAGAGCGTAGTTCCCAGTAAGCATGGCCGTACCAATCCCAATCAAGATAGGGGTTACGATGGTTAACAGTCCTGGGGCCAACATTTCTTTCAAGGCGGCACGCGTAGAAATTTCCACACACTTGCCGTATTCAGGAGTTCCGGTCCCTTCCATAATACCAGGAATTTCACGGAACTGGCGTCGCACTTCCTGCACCATTTGCATGGCGGCTTTTCCTACCGACTTCATCGCCAGGGCGGAAAACACCACAGGAATCATACCTCCTACAAACAAGGCGGCCAATACAGGAGCCTTGAAGATGTTGATTCCATTAATGCCCGTAAAGGTTACATAGGCAGCAAACAAGGCCAAAGCGGTCAAGGCAGCCGAAGCAATGGCAAATCCTTTCCCAACGGCAGCAGTAGTATTCCCTACGGAATCCAAAATATCGGTACGGCCACGCACGTGGTCTTCCAATTCGCTCATTTCAGCCACTCCACCTGCGTTATCGGCAATAGGACCAAAGGCATCGATCGCCAACTGCATGGCTGTGGTAGCCATCATCGCAGATGCCGCTAAAGCCACACCATAAAACCCTGCAAGGGCATACGATCCGGCAATGGCTACCGCAAACAGCAACACACTCCAAAAGGTAGATTTCATCCCCACGGCCAAACCAGCAATAATGTTGGTGGCAGCTCCTGTAGAAGAATTTTGCACAATGTCCAGCACGGGTTTTTTGCCCAAACTAGTAAAATGTGCCGTTACAAAAGAGATCAAGGCCCCAACCGCCAAACCGATACAGGCCGCAAAAAATACGTTGATAGAAGGCACCACTTGGTAGCCCTCTCCAAAGAATTTCATATTCATTTCGGCAGGTAACATCCAGTCGATTAAGAAATAGCTGGCCGCCAAGGTCAATACAATGGCTGTCCAGTTCCCCATATCCAAGGCTTTCTGCACTTGGGCTTCCTTGGCGTCGTTGCTTTTGATTTTTACTAAGAAGGTCCCAATGATGGAAGCCACCACACCAACCCCGGCAATCACCAAAGGCAGGAGGATAGGCCCTTTGCCTCCAAAGGTTTCCAAGACCATTCCGTTATCGGCCATATCCTTGATGATGTAGTTCCCCAATACCATCGAAGCTAATACGGTGGCTACATACGAACCAAACAAGTCGGCTCCCATCCCGGCCACGTCCCCTACGTTGTCCCCAACGTTATCGGCTATGGTCGCAGGATTACGCGGGTCATCTTCAGGAATGCCTGCCTCTACTTTACCAACCAAGTCGGCACCTACGTCGGCAGCCTTGGTATAAATACCTCCTCCCACACGGGCAAAGAGGGCAATGCTTTCTGCACCAAGGGAGAACCCAGCAAGGGATTCCAGCACCATGGTCATGTTATCGTAAAATGTGCCATCCTGACCCATAAACTGGCCGGTAAACACCAAAAAGAACAAACTTAGTCCCAACACGGCCAATCCGGCCACGCCCAATCCCATTACGGTACCACCGCCAAAGGAAACTTTAAGGGCCTGTGGCAAGCTGGTTTTAGCAGCTTCAGCCGTACGGGCATTCGCTTCCGTAGCAATGCGCATCCCAATGTTCCCTGCGGAAGCCGAAAACACGGCCCCAAAGATAAACGCAGGAACAATCATCCAACTCGTAGTGGGTACAATCACCGAAATCACGTACAACAATACTGCTGCGATGATGGCAAAAACCAACAACAGTCGGTACTCGGCACTCAAAAAGGCCAAAGCACCTTCCTTAATGCTCTTGGAAATGGATTGCATGCGCTCACTTCCGGGTGCTTGCTTTTTTACCCAGCTCATTTTCACCATCATAAAGAGCAACCCAATGACCGCCAGGGCGATAGGAACGTAAATAATGTTTTGTTCTAGCATAGTTCAGTTATTTAGTAGAAGTTTTTCATTTTTTGCGGTGGCAAAAGTACTAAAATTGATTGGGATTGGAAATTATTAATGGGGAAGAATTTCACTCAAATTCATACCTAACAACCGTACCAAGTGTACTAAAAGTATTCTGTACACCCTGTAACGAAGGGGATCAGCCCATACATGCCGTAAACCTAAGATGCTTCGATCCCTCGTCAGGCTCGGTACAGGCTTAGCTCAGCATGACATTACCCACAACACATGCCTTACCCCAGAGGGAAGTACCCAAGACCCGCAACCCCTAACCTCTCACACCTCACTTCTCATACCTAACTTCTAACTCACTATCTCCCATCCCATTAACCTAACTTGCTTTTCATTAAGCTTCTTAACCTTTAATTATCCTTTCCCATAGCTTAAGTGTGTTATTTTGGCTGCAGTAACCTTCAACCAAAAAACTATGCCAACCAAGCCATTTCACTGGCCGGGGAGTACACTTTTAATGGCCTTCATAATCGCCCTTGGGACCATGGGGTCATTGCGGGCCCAAACTCCCAGCGATGCCACCCTCATGCACTCCAAAAACATTTGCCTGTTGTTTGCGACCGACTTTGGCGCCTTCAACCAGTACTGGGAAGGCGAGCTCCTTCGCGAAAACCAAACTGTAGCCACCGTACATCGGTACACCTCTACCACCATGGCAGCCATTGGGGTGCTCGACAAACTCGACTTTTATGTAGGGGTTCCCTACGTTACCACAAGGTCGTCCAAACCCAACGGCGGCAAGTTTGCCGGTGTCAGCAACTTTCAGGACATCATCTTTGCTGCCAAATACCAAGTACTAAACTTTCAAAGTGAAAAAGGACAATTTTTATTCCTCACTACAGTGGGATACAGCACGCCCATTAGCGATTACCTTTCCGACTACAAGCCGTACAGCATCGGATTGGGCGCTCCAGAATTCTCGGCAAGGGGCATTCTGCAGTACAAAACGGCCTTTGGCCTTTTTCTTCGTGGGGATGTGGCCCATTTGTGGAGAGGCTATACCAAAGCCGAAAGGGATTACTACTACAACGACGGAAGCTACTACACGGCCTGGATGGACGTCCCGGATGCATGGAACTACGAAGCGGCCCTGGGGCTCTGGTGCTTCAGCAATTCCCTGAAGTTTGAAGTCAATTACTTTGGCCTCAAATCGACCAGCGGCGATGACATCCGCCCTTACAACGCAGCACAGCCCACCAACAAAGTAGAAGTAGACCGCGTAGGAGCCTCCATCCAATATTTCCTGCCACGTACCGGCTTCGGGGCCATCGTCTACCACAACCGCGTCATAGAAGGTCGCAACGTGGGAAAGTCCCACAATACCGGAATTGGCGTTACCTATCAATTTTCAATTAAAAAGAAACAACATGAAGAATAAGTTCCTCAAAATCAGCATCACCCTGTCCTGCCTTACAGGACTCTTCCTTTCGATTTCCTGCGAAAAAGACCTGCCTACCTATTTGGAATTCGAAAGTGCGCCCTTTGCCAGTATCGATGAAAACGGAGGTACCTGGAAACCCGTCCTGCTGGCTTCTGGAAGCCAAATCACCATCGAAGCGCCTTCCAGCACTTCTTCGGAAGCCTATCAAAACGAATTGGCCGACGTTCGGGATAAAATGAACAGCATCACCGGAAAGCAGAAAAAGGACATTACCTATTGGACCAACAACCCGCTCATCCGCTGGAATGAAATAGCCCTCGAACTGATTGCCAAATACAACCTCATCCCTGGTCCCAACCCGGACGGTACGTACACCCTGCCCGACCCCACCAACCCAGACGGGCCGCCACCATTTCCTTTTGCGCATCCACCGTATGCCTGCCGTGCACTGGCCTACATGTCGGTAGCGCAGTTCGATGGCCTCATTACGGCCTGGAACTACAAGTTTCAGTACAACCGTACGGCGCCCTACAAACAGGACTCCAGCATCCAATACGCCTATCCAGACAACAACATTCCTTCGTATCCCTCAGACGGAGCCGTGGTGGGCAGGGCCTCTCGACTTATCCTGGAAGCCATGTTCCCATTGGAAAAAGACTACCTCCAACAAAAGGAAGCCGAATTTTTCAACAGCCTCATCCTCTCTGGTGGAAACGTACAAAGCGACATCGATGCCGGGATTGAAATTGGAAACAACGTTGCGGCCATCGCCCTAGAAAGGGCTGCCAACGACGGCATGAAGAAGGCTCAAACCCCAAAAGCGGTTTCCGATTCCATCAAAGCAGCAGCCTATGCCCGGTTTGGCTGGGCATGGGAAAATTTGGAAGTCCCTCCCCGACCTGTAGGATTAACGCCCCTGTTCGGAAAAGTAAAAACATGGAATGTCCCCAACATTGAAGCCGTAAGGCCTCCCGTCCCACCGCAACTGGATTCGGAAGCCTTTCAACAAGACGTGCAAATCCTAAAAAACTATGCAGACAACATGAATACCGAGTGGAGGTCCATTGCCAATTTCTGGCAGGACGGGCTTGGAACCTATACCCCACCAGGGCATTGGAACCGTTTTGCCAACCAATTCATTACGGAAGACCATTTCAACCCACTTCGTGCTGCGCGAACCATGGCCTACATGAACATGGCCATCATGGACAGCGGAATTGGCTGTTGGGATGCCAAATACTATTACCATTACCCAAGGCCCATTCAAATGATCGATAACTTCCAAACCATTGCCGGAACCCCCAATTTCCCAAGCTATACCTCTGGGCACAGCGTGTTCTCTGCTGCTGCTTCGGAAGTATTGGCATACGTATTCCCAGAACGGGCCTCCCTGGTTCGGGGATGGGCCGAAGAAGCCGCCATTTCAAGGGTCTATGGCGGAATCCACTGGACCTTTGATGCCTTTGTAGGTACGGACCAAGGAAGGGAAATCGCCCAGTTTACCATCAATCGCGCAAAACAGGACGGCGCCAATTGATAAAAACATCGTGAATTCCAAAAAATTACGTATGTTTGGAAAACCCTACCAACCACAACCAACGGTAGGGTTTTTCATTTTACAATACCTGTATGCCGTATATATGCCGTGTTTATGCCGTGTTTATGTCGTATTTATGCCGTGTATAATAGGGAGATACTCCATAGATACCCCGTAGATTCCCCGTATAAGAGCCATCTATAAGCCGTATTAGAGTCATATACGTCCCGTGTATGGGGCATGGGCCTTTACATCCACTTCCTTCCCTCAGGCAACCTTTCTCTCTAGAAAATCGTCTATAGTTCAAACAACCAACCTGTTTTTATGAACCAACGCCTGCATTACATCGATTGGATTCGGGTACTGGCCTTTACCATCCTCATCCTTTTCCATTGCGCCGTCCCCTTCACCCGCTTCAATTGGGAAGTAAAAAACGACACTTCTTCCGTACTCATCGACAGCATCGTCATGTGGTTCC
This sequence comes from Flavobacteriaceae bacterium UBA6268, assembly GCA_002440705.1. Lineage (GTDB taxonomy): Bacteria > Bacteroidota > Bacteroidia > Flavobacteriales > Flavobacteriaceae > DJVA01. The sequence goes on from DJVA01000083.1 coordinate 33,667, forward strand.
ACCAATGGCGCTTGCCACTCATCTTTTTCATCGCGGGGGTGGGCGTGCGGTTCTCGCTCAAAAAGCGCTCCATCCTCAAGTTTGTCGGCGAACGCTTTGTGCGGCTCTTCCTGCCCTTGGCCTTTGCCATGTTTTTCATAACGCCCATCCAGGTATACTTTGAATGGCTCCAACAAGGCAAAATCAGTACGGGCTTCGCCCAGTTCTACCCTTCTGTCTACAACTTCGTGCCCTATCCCGACGGTGCCCTCACCTGGAGCCACATGTGGTTTGTGGCCTACCTTTTTGTATTTACCATCCTGCTGTTGCCACTCTTTTCGCTCTCCAAGTTCAAGTTTCACAACCACCTCAAATCGTTTGGGGAACGCCTCTTCAGCACTCCCATCACCCAACTGTTCATGGCAGCCCCTTTCATCTTTTATTACTTCGCCTTGTACATCAAATGGCCCGAACAGGGAAGTCTGGTGGACGATTGGTTTGTGTTCGATTCTTCCATCACCTTTTACCTCTTTGGCTTTCTCTTCGGAAACCTCCAAAACTTCTGGCAAAACTGCCTCAAATACCGAAAAGCATTCCTCGGATTGGCCTTGGTACTCGCCATCGGGCTGTTCCCCTTCTATTTCTGGGATGCGGCACTGCCCAAACAGCAGGGTTCCAAGCTCTATGCCTTTGCCATTTTCAACGGTTTACATATTTGGACCATCATCCTGGCCGTTATTGGTTATGCCATGCGCTACCTCAATACATCCAACAAATACCTAAGCTACCTCAACACGGCTGTGTACCCTTTTTACATCATCCATCAAGCACTTATCGTGGCCTTAGGGTATTACGTAGTACAATGGCATTGGCCCATCGTTTCAAAGATGTTGGTACTAACAGTGCTTTCCATGGCGTCCATGGTCTTGATATACCATTTCATCATCAAAAGGACCATGCTCACCCGAGTGTTGTTTGGAATGAAGTGGAAGAAAGGTGGAAGGAAAAATCCGGTGCCTTAAAAGGAGAATCCAAACACCCCGGTAATACCAAACTTGCGGGCGCCAGAATGGTCGAGGTAATTTCCCCTAAAGTTGAAGTCCAACCGAAAGACCCTGAAGATGTTGCCCACACCCACGCTCCATTCCCAGTAAACATTTTCCGGAGCAACATAGATTACAGGGGTTCCATCCACATCCACGTTCAAAGCTTGATTTTCCTTGGAAATTTCCCCATACACGGCCCGGAAACCCACTACTTCACGCAAATTGAGCTTGCGCAGTCCCGGGATACGGGAAAAGAGCCGTCCCCCAAAATCGTGCTGCAAATGGAACGAGGCATAGGTATCGCTCACAAACTCGTAAAAATCCAATTGGTTGAAGGTATTGTAAATACTGAAAAGCGTTTGGTTCCCGGGAATGGGACTCAAAAGCCCCAAAGGAACTTCTCCAAAAATCTTTCCTACCTCTATGGTGGTAAAAGCCCTTCCAAAGCCTCCAATGTTCCAAGGTTGGGTGTAGAGGGCTTGTACCTTTTGGAACTCAAAATCGCCATTGAAAACATTTTTCAGCCCGTAGGAATAGCCAGCAAAAAATACGGGGTAGGTATCGTTCACGATCTTTTTTTCCACCCCGTACCCAATGGTTTTCCTGCCTGGGGTATAATTAAAACTAAGTTCAATCTCTGGCTGCCTGATTTCCTTTTGTACGGTACCATTTTCATCCAAATACGCCAGACTGAAAGTGTCCGTCGCCGATCGCAGGGTGCGATACGCCCCGGTAAGTCGCACGATAAAGTTTTTGGCAGGCTCGGTTTCAAACCCTATGGTAGTAAGGTTCAAGTTGGTCAGTTTGTCGTTGGCGCCTACACTTACCAAGGAAGAAGAAGCCAAATTCCTGCCCAATACATCGGTACTGGAAGTAAGGCTGGCTCCAGTTTGCTCAATATCCCTTCGGTTGCCGCCAAACAGGATCAAGCGCGACCCTCGATCCAACAACACCTTTCCAGAAATTCCATACTTGAACTTATCGTCCCCAAAACCATAGGCTACAAAACCTTCCAAACGCCAAGGATCGTTTTCGCCATGAAAATAGGTTCGCCCCCCTAAACGGACGCGGATCTTCTCGGCTTCATTATACCCAAACGTGGAAAAGATGGGGCCAAAATCAAAATTATTGAACTCATAGTAGCCCGATGCCAAGGTAGCACCAATGTTGTACAGCGCTTTGAAACGCGGTACCGTCTTCAGGGTGTCCAGCATTTTGTAGACCCCCTGTTCGTCTTTACTCAAAGCCTCCAAGCGACGCTCTTCCCAATAACTATCTGGACGATTGTAAACTTCGTATTCGTAGGGGTCTATTTGTTCTTTGTAAAAATTTGGGTCTTTGGATTGATCAAATTCGTAATTATCGAAAAGGGTGGTCCGTTTCCCGTAGATACCACGGGCGCCCTCCTTTTTCCGCAAACTGAAATCGCTCAGGAAATAATCGCGGGTAATCAAAAAGATGGAGTCGTTCAATACCTCAAACTCCTGTTCAATGTATACCTCCCGCACCCAGTTAAGGTTGGCACTCTTGGAAGCCTGCAAATTGATTTCTTTGATGGCCCAGGTGGAATCGTTCACCCAAAAATCACCCTTGAAGGTGAGTTCGTTTTTTCTACGAGGGTAATAGACAATATTGTAGCACCATTTGTTATCGCGATAGGCACTGTCCAATAGCACGTAATTGTAGACATCAATTCCCGTGGTGGACAAGGGACTTGTAAAGGCCTTATCGAAAAACTTTAGGTAATTGTCGTACACATCATAATCGCTGTAAAGGTCCTTCACAAAGGCAATGAGCGATTGGTTGTTTTCAAAACCAGAGGCCTTGTTGCCTTCCAATATTTCTTTTTCCTTACCCAAGGGATTGTCCCCATACACTTTGGAAAAAGCTTCATTCACAAAGATAGGTAGATAGGTATTACCGGTGACGTTGGAGGTATCCACTTGGTCGAACACAAACTCCATCCCCTTGAAAATCTTGCTTTTGATAAGGTTCGAGTCGATGGTATTGAGATCGAATTCCAACTTTTCATACTTGTCGTACTGGTACTGTTTGAATTTCTTCACCCCATTCTCACGACGGTTGGCCCAAATCTTTTTGAGGATATCGATGGCGGGATTGTCCTTCTTGGAAGTCTTGCCCGAAAAGACCACCACTTCATCCAAGGCCTGGGCTTCTTCTTCCAATACTACGACCAAATTGTAATTTACTTTTTTCTCTAGGGGAAAATCGTTCAGCTTATAGCCCACAAAAGAGACCCAAAGCCCGTCGTAGGTTTGATCGCTTTCCAGATAAAAACGCCCATTCTCGTCGGTAATGGTTCCTTCATTGGAATCCTTGAATATGACATTGGCAAAAGCTACGGGCTCCCCGTAGGCATCTTGGACAGTACCACTAACCTTGGTTTGGGAAAACATCCCCGAAACAATACCGATAAAAATGAAAAATAGTAGTGTTTGCTTCATAGCAAATAATGGGCTGGTAGTTTGGGTAACGTAATTTCTTTTTAAAAAGTGTTGGCGTTTAACGGTATAACACTTTTTTAACGGCCTCAATCACATCGTTACTGTTAGGCAACCATTCCTCCAACAAAGCAGGAGAGTAAGGGGCTGGGGTGTCAGCAGTATTTATTTTGATGATAGGCGCATCTAGGTAATCGAAAGCCTGCGATTGTACTTGATAGGTTATTTCGGTAGAAACGTTTCCAAACGGCCATGCTTCTTCCAATATTACCAGGCGGTTGGTTTTCTTGACACTCTCTAGAATGGCGTTGTGGTCCATGGGACGCACCGTCCTCAAATCGATAATTTCGCATTCAATCCCTTCTTCAGCCAACTTCTCGGCCGCGGTATAGGCTTCCTTGATGATCTTTCCAAAGGAAACAATGGTCACGTCCTTACCAGTACGTTTTACTTCTGCAACGCCTAATGGGATAAGGTATTCCCCTTCGGGCACTTCACCCTTATCACCGTACATTTGTTCACTCTCCATAAAAATCACGGGGTCGTTATCGCGGATGGCACTTTTCAACAACCCTTTGGCATCCGCAGGGTTACTGGGTACCACCACTTTCAACCCTGGGCAATTGGCATACCAACTTTCAAAGGCTTGGGAGTGGGTCGCAGCCAATTGACCTGCGGAAGCAGTGGGCCCACGAAATACGATAGGAATGTTAAACTGGCCCCCGCTCATTTGTCGCATCTTGGCCGCATTATTGATTATTTGGTCTATCCCCACCAGAGAGAAATTAAAGGTCATGAATTCGATGATGGGACGGTTTCCATTCATGGCACTTCCAACACCAATACCAGCAAAACCCATTTCGGAAATCGGGGTATCGATGACCCGTTTGGACCCAAACTCATCCAACATGCCCTTACTGGCCTTGTAGGCTCCATTGTATTCGGCTACTTCTTCACCCATTAAATAGATGGTCTCATCGCGACGCATCTCTTCGCTCATCGCTTCGGCTATGGCTTCCCTGAATTGGATTGTCTTCATGTAATTACACTAATTAATCAAAAAATAAAGTGCAACAAAAATAAGATTATTTGAAATGTTCCTTGCCATTTTTCAGGAATTTATAAAATAGTCTTATGTAAGCATATATTTATTAAACAGTTTATCGTATCTTCGTGGCGCAATCATTTACGATCAAAAATAAACTGCCATTCATGAAAATATTAGTGTGTATCAGTCACGTTCCAGACACCACTTCCAAGATCAATTTTACTAACGGCGACACCCAATTTGATACCAATGGGGTACAATTTGTAATCAATCCCAATGACGAGTTTGGGCTCACCCGCGCCATGTGGTTTAAGGAAAAACAGGGTGCTTCCGTGCATGTCGCCAATGTTGGTGGCCCCGAAACGGAACCTACGCTCAGAAAAGCGCTTGCCATTGGTGCCGATGAAGCCATCAGGATCAATATGAACCCTACCGATGGGTTCTCCGTTGCCAAGCAATTGGCCCAAGTGGTGAAGGATGGTGCTTACGACTTGATCCTTGCCGGAAGGGAATCCATCGATTACAACGGAGGGATGGTCCCCGGAATGCTGGCTCAATTAACGGGTTCCAATTTTGTCAATACATGCATCGGCCTGGAAGTCGACGGTTCCAACGCCACAGCCATCCGTGAAATCGATGGGGGAAAGGAAACCTTAAAAACCACCCTCCCATTGGTAGTGGGCGGTCAAAAAGGCATTGTCCAGGAAAGCGACTTACGCATTCCCAACATGCGGGGCATCATGCAAGCCCGTACCAAACCCCTTCACATTAAAGAACCTATTGCGGCTGCTCCGGAAACTTCAGTTTCACAATTTGAAAAACCCGAACCTAAAGGTGCCGTAAAATTGGTCGATAATGTAGGCGATTTGGTAAATTTATTACATAACGAAGCAAAAGTCATTTAGCATGTCAGTACTTGTATATACAGAATCCGAAGGTGGAACCTTCAAAAAAATAGCACACGAAGCCGTTTCCTATGCCAAGGGCATTGCCGATGCTTTAGGCACTACGTTAACTGCGGTGGCCATTAACGGAGAAAACACTTCGGCACTTGGAAATTTTGGAGCTTCCAAGGTGTTGGAAGTGAAAAACGAAGCCCTTAAGAGTTTTAATGCGGAAGGGTATGCCGATGTGGTAGCCCAAGCAGCAAAGAAAGAGGGGTCACAAATAATAGTGTTGACTTCCAGCGCCAATAGTAAATACTTGGCACCCTTGGTGGCCGTTAAATTGGAAGCAGGATACGTTCCTAATGTGGTGGGGCTCCCAGAGAATAATTCCCCCTTCAAGGTTAAACATCATGTATTCACCAATAAAGCCTTTGCCTTTACGGATATCAATACCGATGTTAAAATAGTTGGCCTTGCCAAAAATGCGTTTGGAGTGAAAGAAAACCCTACCACAGCAACCGTTGAAACCTTCAACCCAACTGTGAGTACTGGGCATGTGGAAGTAGTTTCCGTAGATAAAGCAACCGATAAAGTAACCATCGCCGATGCTGAGATTGTGGTTTCAGGGGGCCGTGGATTGAAAGGTCCCGAAAACTGGGGAATGATCGAAGAATTGGCCAAAATATTGGGCGCCGCTACAGCATGCTCCAAGCCCGTAAGCGATATGGGCTGGAGACCCCATAGCGAACATGTGGGCCAAACCGGAAAACCCGTTGCTTCCAATCTCTATATTGCCATCGGCATCAGCGGAGCCATCCAGCATCTGGCCGGAATCAATGCCTCTAAAGTAAAAGTGGTTATCAACAACGACCCAGAAGCACCTTTCTTCAAGGCAGCCGATTATGGGATCGTAGGGGATGCCTTCGAGGTAGTTCCACAACTCATCGAAAAATTAAAAGAGTTTAAGTCTCAAAACGCATAATTTTTTATTAATTTGTGCCTTTACAAGAGGGCTGTTTAAGGAAAGAAACCCTTTTTTTGAACAGCCTTTTTCAATGAAAGGGATGAGTTTAGTTAGACTTAATATCAAAGGCATTTCGTACAGTCAAACCCAAAACGGGGCTTATGCACTCATACTCAGTGAAGAGGATGGAGATCGCAAGCTTCCAATAGTTATTGGAGCCTTTGAAGCACAGTCTATCGCCATTGCCTTGGAAAAAGACATCAAGCCGCCCCGCCCTTTAACACATGATCTGTTTAAGAATTTTGCCGACCGTTTCCAGATTGTGGTGAAGCAGGTTATTATCCATAAATTGGTGGATGGGGTGTTTTATTCCAGCATTATTTCTGAAAGGGATGGCATTGAAGAAATTATCGATGCCCGAACCAGTGACGCCATTGCATTGGCACTCCGGTTCAAAGCTCCCATTTTTACCTACAAAGGTATTTTGGACAAAGCAGGGATTTACCTGAAAACCCCTCCAAAGGAAGAAAAAATCAGTAAAGAAGAAGAGGAAGTCATCGAGCAACTGCTGACGGGCGATGATAAGGAATCGACCAAAAAAATCACCGAAAATTACACTAAATATACCATTAAGGAATTATACCAAATGCTGGACGAGGCGGTAAAGAATGAGGACTATGAGAAGGCCGCTGGCATTCGGGATGAAATTTCAAAACGCGAAAAATAACCCATGCGCTACTTCCTGTTATTGCTTTCAATTGTCCTAGCACAAACCTTTTCCTTTGGGCAAACCCTTGAAAAGAGCTGGACCTTTTCACGAATTGAGACTGCAGAAGGCTCCCCTCTTTTTGAAACCAACCCTTTATTGGATTCATTATCATTAAACAATGGAAGATTCCTTTATGCGCTGGAAGCTAAAAATCGTTTAGTCGCTTCAGGAGATTATATTTTTCAGAACAATCTTTTGGTGTTTTTCTACAACCAACCCAATGATACCATCAGAAGATACCGGGTAACGGAACTTACGGATAGCACCTTGGTCTTCACCGAAAATCAAATCCGATACAAATTCAGCAGTCGTTCCGCAAACACGGCTCTTACTGCCGCAACTGAAGGGGCAAACCAACAAAACATCTCCTTGGACACCAATCAAGGATTGGGAATTACCCTCAATGGGGTTGCGCGCGGAATCATGGGCATGGCTTTCTTGATTTTGGTCTGTTATCTTTTGAGCAGCAACCGAAGACGCATTAACTGGCGGTTGGTCCTTACGGGTCTTTCGCTGCAAATCATTTTTGCGATTTTGGTACTTAAGGTAGATTTTGTGGCCAAAGGCTTCGATTGGATTTCCCGTGGTGTTGTTACTTTTTTGAATTTCAGTGAAAAGGGTGCCGAATTCCTCTTTGGTGGTTTGGTAAGCGATACCACGACCTTTGGTTACATCTTTGCTTTTAAGGTGTTGCCTACCATCGTGTTCTTTTCCGCATTTACTTCCATGCTTTATTACTTGGGCATTCTTCAAAAAATAGTGAAAGCTTTTGCCTGGGTAATGAGCAAAACCATGCACTTATCGGGCGCCGAGAGTCTTGCCGCTGCCGCTAATATTTTTATTGGCCAAACGGAAGCTCCGTTAGTGGTAAAACCCTATCTGGAACGCATGACCAAAAGTGAAATGCTTTGCTTGATGGTAGGAGGGATGGCTACTATTGCAGGTGGCGTATTGGCCGCATACATTTCATTCTTGGGCGGGGAAAGTGATGCACAGAAAGTGATTTTCGCAAAACACTTGTTAACAGCCTCCATCATGTCGGCCCCAGCGGCCATCATCGTTGCCAAAATGCTTTTTCCCGAAACAGAAGAAGTGGACCGAAAGTTGGACATTGCTAAAGATAAAATTGGAAGTAACATCCTCGATGCCATTTCGCGAGGCACTACCGATGGATTGAAGCTGGCTGTTAATGTTGGCGCCATGCTTTTGGTCTTCACAGCAGTGATTGCCGTTTTCAATTGGATTACCGTCGATTGGATTGGCGGCCCAACCGGGCTCAACGATAAAATAGCAGCGGCAACCGATGGTCGCTACGATGGGCTTTCCATGCAGTTTATCCTTGGAAATCTATTTGCACCGATTGCTTGGATCATTGGTGTGCCCAGTGACGATATGGTCGTGGTGGGCCAATTGTTGGGCGAAAAAACCATTTTGAACGAATTTTACGCCTATGCTTCCCTTAGCGACCTAAAGAATAGTGGCGTTTTGACCAATTACCGCTCCATCGTTATTGCGACTTATACCTTATGTGGTTTTGCCAATTTCGCTTCCATCGGCATACAGATTGGGGGCATTGGGGTATTGGCTCCCTCACAGCGTAAAACCTTGGCCCGTTTTGGCATCAAGGCCCTCATTGGAGGAACGGTAGCAGCCATGCTCACGGCCACGATTGCAGGCATGCTGATTGGTTGATAACTATTGATAACTGAAAGACAAGCTTTCTTTAAAATAGGCGTTTACTTTTTTACATTTACCGCAAATCAATCGGACCAATGAAGCAATACCTCGATTTAGTGAAACATGTTATGGAGCAAGGTACCGGGAAGCAAGACCGTACCGGGACTGGGACCAAAAGTGTGTTTGGCTATCAGATGCGATTCGACTTGAGTGAGGGATTCCCTATGGTGACTACCAAAAAGCTCCATCTTAAATCCATCGTGTACGAATTGCTCTGGTTTTTGAAAGGCGATACCAACATCGAGTACCTTCAAGAAAATGGGGTACGCATTTGGAACGAATGGGCCAACGAGGCAGGCGATTTGGGACCCGTCTACGGCCACCAATGGCGCAATTGGAACAACGAAGGCATCGATCAAATTTCGGAAGTGGTGGAAACCTTGAAAAATAATCCCGACAGTCGAAGGATGTTGGTAAGCGCCTGGAATCCTTCCGTGCTTCCGGATACTTCCAAATCTTTTTCTGAAAACGTTGCCCATGGTAAAGCCGCTTTACCCCCTTGCCATGCGTTCTTTCAGTTTTATGTAGCCGATGGAAAACTGTCCTGCCAGTTGTACCAACGCAGTGCCGACATCTTCTTAGGAGTTCCATTCAACATTGCCTCCTATGCCCTATTTACCATGATGATGGCTCAGGTTTGCGGTTACGCCCCTGGCGATTTCATTCATACTTTTGGCGATGCCCACATTTACAGCAACCATTTCGAACAATTGGAACTGCAGTTATCCCGAGAGCCAAGACCTTTGCCAAAAATGTTGCTTAATCCAAACGTAAAAGATATCTTTGGCTTCAAATTTGAGGACTTTACTTTAGTGGATTACCACCCGCACCCGCACATTAAAGGAACGGTCGCTGTTTAAACACTTTATTCAGATGAAAAAATTGCTATGGATAGGCCTCCTGTTGGCCTTCACTCAAGGGTTTTCCCAGGAATGGGGTTCGGTGAACAAAAATACTGTAACGGTTAAAGAAGTAGCCCCCGTATGGCCTGGTTGCGAGGCAAAGTCGGGTGCCGGGATCGATGCTTGCTTCAGACAGCAATTAACCAATCACATTGCCAAAAACTATAAGTATCCCCCTGAAGCTTATAAAAATAACGAACAAGGGAAAGTGATCGTGGAATTGATCATTAACGAAAAAGGCATAGTCGAAATCCAGAGCGTAACTGGGGGTACTGCTGCCCTTCAAGAAGAAGCCAAACGCAACATCCTTTTGATTCCCAAAATGAAGAAACCCGGCATGCTAGCTGGCAAGCCCAAGGCCATAAAATACACCATCCCCATTACGTTTAAGACTGGGAAATAATCAATTCCCAAGTATTTGGATCATTTGATCCAAATCTCTTGAAGTATTGTAAAAATGAAACCCCACCCGAATGCCTTTTCCACGTTGTGAGGTGAGGATATTGGAATCCTTTAACTTTTGAAATAAAGCGGCGTCTCCCTTGATGTTGAAAATGGTGGAATGTTTTTTTCGATTGGCAATCAATGGCTCCAAAAGGCCCAATTCTAAAAAACGTCGATGCGCCATTTTTGAAAAATCACTCAAATACGTTTCAATCCGTTCCATGCCAATGGCTTCCAAGAATCGGATGGCCTGCCCTAAGGTGCCATAATTCAAGGTATCCTGATGCCCTGGTTCCATCCTTCCAATAAAATTAATATCATCTTTCTTTCCATAGACCGCATCCGCAGAGTTGAACCCTATGGTCTTTGGGAACACCTTTTTTGCCACAGAAGGTTTCACCAAAAAGAACCCATTGCCATAACCCGCTAGCAGCCACTTATAGGTACTGGCACCCACCACATCGAAAGCACTGGCCTCAAAATTGAATCGGGCAGTGCCAAAATATTGGGTGCCATCCCCCACAAACAACGTTTCAGGATACTGCTGTTTTAGGCTTTTTAAAAACTCCAAATCTAACAGTACCCCACTAATATACTGTACAATGCTGCAGAGAAAAACATGCGGCTGGTATTTTTCAAACGCTTCGGAAAGGTGTTCTTCCAGGTGCTCGTCCAAAGTAACAGAGGCCACCTCAAAATCCCGAAACTCCACCGGCCAATTGATGGAGGGGTAATCCCCCTGAATGAGCAGCACCTTGCTTCCTTTGGGCAATCCTTCCAAAAGCATGTTCATACCAAATGAAAAATTGGGAACCAAGGCTACCCGTTCTTTGGACGTTTGAAAAAAACGCGCAACGTCTTCCTTAATCTCCCAAATGTGGAATTTGTGCGAATCCCTAAACAAGCTCCCTTCCTTCAAAAAGTCTTGATCGTGCTGCTGGCGCCATTTAACCAATTGCTTAGGCAACAATCCGCTTGATGCGGTATTGAGATAGGTATAGTGCCCAATGACGGGAAATTCTTCGGTAAAATTGATGCTGGATGCGAATGAAATGCTCAAAATTGGGTATTTTTACGGAACGGCTAAAGGTACTTCTATGTTTTCAAATCGCAAAACAAACGACCGAATGGATGCAGAACAACGCGAACAATACGAGTATGCCCGCAAAAGGATTAAACAGAAAAAGCGGTTGATGCAGCATTTCATTGTTTTTCTTGCGGGATCCCTTCTGTTGATCATCATCAATCCGGTACTGGGGATTGGCAAAGGATTCTTTATCAAGAATTGGTTTGTTTGGGCCATTTTGATGTGGGCGCTTCTTTTTTTGGTACATCTACTCAACGTCTTCATTCTTAATAGGTTTATGGGCAAGGAATGGGAAGATCGGCAAATGGACCGACTGAAAGCCAAACAGCAAGCCAAAATAGACCAGATGGCACTCCAGGTTGAAAAGGAAATTACGACTTCACAGGTAAAAAAAAACGAACCGCCCCAGGAAACCCAAAATCCATGATTACCCTGATTGCCGCTGCGGGCGAACGTAACGAATTGGGCAAGGACAACGAATTGGTTTGGCATTTGCCCGATGATTTCAAGCGATTCAAACAATTGACGACCGGACATTGCATCATCATGGGTCGCAAAACCTTCGAATCGTTTCCAAAACCACTTCCCAACCGCACCCATATTGTTATTACCCGAAATACCGATTACCAAGGGGAGGGAATCATCGTGGTGGCCTCCATGGAGGAGGCGCTCCTAAAAGCAGAGGACGATTCCCAACCCTTCATCATTGGAGGGGGCGAAATCTATCGCTTGGGACTCCCCTTCGCCCAAAAAATTGAACTGACCCGGGTTCATGCTACTTTTGAAGCCGACACCTTTTTCCCCGAAATTCCAGAAGAAGAATGGGTATTGGAGTCTGTAGTACGGCACGAAAAAGATGATCGCCATGCCCATGCTTTCAGCTATCTCACGTATTTAAGAAAATAAAATGGAGGCCTTGTTGCAATCCCTTGCGGAAAACAATGGTTTTGTAATTCATCAAAGAAAACCATTGGCCGGTGGGGACATCAACAAAGTACTTCTTTTGGAGACTTCTGAAGGGTGCTTTGTCGTTAAAATCAATGATAAAAATAAATTTCCAAAAATGTTTGAAGCTGAAGCAAAAGGGTTGGAATTGTTGCGGCAGTCCCAAAGCTTTCAGATTCCTGACGTTAAGTCGGTGGGGGAATACCATGAAGACGCATACCTACTCCTAGCGTATTTGGAAGCTGGGCCAAAAAGTGAAAGCTTCTGGGAACATTTTGGTCAACTATTGGCTTTATTACATCAAAAAACAGCGCAGTACTTTGGTTTGGATCACGACAACTACATCGGAAGCTTGCCCCAATACAATTCCAGGGCTTCAACCACTAGCGAGTTTTATATTACTCAACGCTTGGAACCCCAATTTAGGATGGCCCGCCAACGGGGATTCGAAATTCAAAATCTGGATGCCTTTTTTAAGAATGTTGCTGGAATCATTCCCTCGGAAGCTCCAGCCCTGATTCATGGTGACTTATGGAATGGTAATTATTTGGTTTCAAATGGCTATCCTGCACTTATCGATCCTGCAGTTGCCTATGCCCCAAGAGAAATGGACCTGGCAATGATGCAGCTGTTTGGCGGTTTTCCGGAAATTGTATTTCGCACCTACCACGAGTGTTTTCCTATTCAAAACGATTGGCAGGAACGCCTCTCCTTTTGGCAATTGTATTATCTCTTGGCACACCTAAACCTTTTTGGGTCGGGTTACCTGCCTTCAGTCCAAAAAATAGTAAATCAGTATTGCTAAAGAAAACCGTATTTTTACAAACTAAATCCTTCCAAATGAAAGCATATATTTTTCCGGGCCAAGGAGCCCAACATACAGGAATGGGGCAAGACCTTTACGAAGCATCCGACAAGGCCAAAGACCTATTTCAGCATGCCAACGAAGTATTGGGCTTTGACATTACCAAAATTATGTTCGAAGGTTCCGTTGAGGAACTTAAGCAAACCAAAGTCACACAACCCGCCATATTTTTACATTCCACCATATTGGCCGAGGTGATGGGAACTGCCTTTCAACCCGATATGGTTGCTGGACATTCCCTTGGTGAACTCTCTGCTTTGGTAGCAAACCGAACGATCGCGTTTAGTGACGGACTTCAGTTGGTGTATAAAAGAGCCTTGGCCATGCAAAAAGCTTGTGAAATGACCGAATCGACCATGGCCGCCGTATTGGGACTGGACGACCAAATTGTAGAGGAAGTATGCAAGTCGATTTCCGGAATTGTAGTACCAGCCAATTACAATTGCCCCGGGCAGTTGGTTATTTCAGGTGAGCTTGAAGCGGTGAATAAAGCTTGTGAAGCTATGAAGGAAGCAGGGGCCAAAAGGGCTTTGCTCTTACCCGTCGGTGGGGCATTCCACAGTCCGCTCATGGAGCCGGCAAGGGAAGAATTAGCCACAGCGATTGAAAATACCCAATTTACAGCCCCCGCGTGTCCCATTTATCAAAATGTCCCCACTACGGCAGTAACCAATGCCAGCGAAATCAAGAAAAATTTGATGGCCCAGTTAACGGCTCCGGTAAAATGGACTCAAAGTGTTCAGCACATGATTGCCGATGGGGCTTCTACTTTCATTGAAGTGGGGCCGGGGAATGTACTGCAAGGCTTGGTAAAAAAAGTAGATGCCTCCGTAACTACCGAAAAAGCTGAAATCTAGACAATCTAGGCGTTTTAGGTACCGTAAACTTTTATCGGCATTGCCCACAATACCATATTCCGGCTTTAAGTTAGATGAAAAATTGAAGCCTTATGGAAAAAGCAATCCTACCCTCCGCCGAAAAGTCCATCGACTTATTATTACAGGAAAATAATCGTTCCGAACATTCGGTAACAGCTTTGCCAAAAAAGCTTTTGTTGAAAACAGTGAGCGAACTTTCCTTTTGGCTGTTCTCGTTTCACCGGAAACAAGAGTTGCGCTATAAAAAAATCATCAAAAAAATAAACTTCGGGTCCAGTCAGCTACAGGAATCCGCACAAGAAGTTAAAGAGGTTCAGGTTTCAGAGGAAATCATCCAACTCATCATGGGCAATCTCAAGCGATTTGAAAAAGAAAAAGGGTACTTGGATAAAGATCTGGATCTTCCCGGCTTGGCTAAATCGTTTGGAACCAACCACAGTTACCTTTCACGTGTCGTCAATGGCATCAAGGGGAAATCATTTAAAAGCTATCTCAATGATTTACGGATTGAGCATGCCTTTGTGGACCTACAAACGGATCCTAAAAAAAGACGATTTACTATAGAGGCCATTGCCCAAGAGAATGGTTTCAAAAGTGCAGAGAGTTTTTCAAAGAAATTCAAGGTACGTTATGGAATGTATCCCTCTGTATTTTTGAGAAAGTTAGAAGCGGCTTAAATTCCGCGGACCTTACGCTCCCACTTCCAAGCAGAAGCAAGGGCATTTTCCATGCTTCGCTGGGTGCGCCATCCCATGACTTCCAGAGCTTTCTTGGTGTCAGCATATACCGCAACAACATCTCCCGGCCTTCGATCCACAATTTGATAATTGATTTTTTGCCCTGTTACCTTTTCAAAAGCTTTGATTACTTCCAAAACTGAGGATCCTTTGCCTGTTCCTAGATTAAACACTTCATAGGGGGTTTGGCTTTCATTGGTAAGGAGGCGCTGCAGTGCCTTAACATGTGCTTCTGCCAAATCCACGACATGAATGTAATCCCTTACACAACTGCCATCGGCCGTTGGATAATCGGCTCCAAAAACCGAAAGTGTCGTCCTGAGACCTGCAGCCGTTTGGGTGATAAATGGAACGAGATTCTGGGGCACCCCTTTGGGTAGTTCCCCAATTTCGGCTGAATCATGAGCCCCAATTGGGTTAAAGTACCTTAGGGAAATAGCCTTTAAACTTGTAGCCTTACAGGTATCCATTAAAATTTCCTCTGAAATTTGCTTGGTATTCCCATAGGGGGATATGGCCTGTTTTACGGGTGCATCTTCCGTAATGGGTAAAGAATCGGGCTCTCCATAAACGGTACAAGAGGAACTGAAGATGAAATTTTGAATGCCATTCTGTGCACATTCTTGTAGCAAATACACCAAAGAATGCAGATTGTTTTCATAATAGAGCAATGGATTCTCCACACTTTCCGCGACGGCTTTACTTGCTGCAAAATGAATGACGCCGTCAATGCTGTGATTTTTGAAGAATGCAGCAACGGAATCCTTTTTACGAAGATCCAATTTTTCAAATAAGGGGGTGGTGCCAGAAATACGGGTAATGCCACTTAAAACTGAAGCTTCCGCATTGGAAAGATCATCAATAATCACGACCTCGAAACCGGCCTCCTGCAATGCTACAACGGTATGGGACCCAATGTATCCAAGCCCACCTGTAACCAAAATTTTCTGCATGGGAATAAAAAAAGGTTAAGATTTTACAAAATCGATTACCGTTTTTGCAATGTATGCAATTTGTTCGTCATCCAATTCCGTATGCATCGGAAGTGAAATTACCTCCTTAACCAATTGGTTGGTAACTGGAAAATCACTTTCACGATAACGCTCGTCCCTATAGGCCTTTTGGGCATGCAATGGAATGGGATAGTACACTCCCGACGGAATTCCTTTTTCGTTGAGGTGTGCTGCCAATGCATCCCTGTCGACTCCCTGCACGCGGAGGGTATATTGATGAAACACATGGCAATCGCAGCTCTCGCAAAGAGTGTTTCCGGTTGGACAGTACCCTGTTGGGGTGATAATTTGATCAATCCCCGCAAAAGCCTTTGTATATTTTTGTGCAGCCAATCTCCTAGCAGTGTTGTACTTGTCCAAATACGGTAATTTGGCTCTCAGTACAGCTGCTTGTATGGAATCTAATCTGGAATTGACCCCAACCACATCATGGTGGTACCTCACATACATCCCATGATTGACCATCCCCCTAATGGTATGGGCCAGTGTGTCGTCGTTGGTGAAAATAGCACCACCGTCGCCATAACATCCCAAATTTTTAGAAGGAAAAAATGAGGTAGAGGCTACATGGCCTATGGTTCCGGTTTTCTTTTTTGAACCATTCTTGGAGGTATAAAATGCCCCTATTCCTTGCGCATTGTCCTCAATTACGTACAAATCGTGTTTTGCAGCAAGCTCCATAATCTCATCCATGGGGGCCGCCAAACCAAAGAGGTGTATGGGAACAATCGCCTTGGTTTTGTTGGTAATGGCCTTTTCAATGGCTTCGATATCGATATTGAACGTTACTGGATCTACATCTACCAAAACAGGTGTCAATCCCAAAAGTGCAATGACTTCCACCGTTGCCGCAAAAGTAAAATCGGCCGTAATCACTTCATCCCCGGGCTGAAGCCCTAACCCCATCATGGCCACTTGAAGTGCGTCGGTACCGTTGGCACAGGGAATGACATGCTTCACGTCCAAATAGGCCTCCAGCTCTTTTTGAAAAGCATGCACTTCGGGACCATTAATGTATGCTGTGGAATCTATGACTTCGAGAACCGATTGGTTTACAACTTCCTTGATGTGCTCGTACTGACCCTTGAGGTCAACCATTTGAATTTTTTTCATGATGGATGTAGAAATTCCTCAAAACTACAAAAATTGAAAACGGCGCACAATGCAATTCCTCAAAGAAACGTATTTTTACAGGGCCTCTTATGATGCAGGTCCTTTACAACATATTGACCCATACCACTAAGGCCGTATTATGGCCCAGTCAATTCTTTAGCAAAAAAATGCGTTTTTTTGTGGAGGGGCGAAAAAATGCTTTGCTACTACTTCAGGCAGCCCTAAAACCGGAGGATACCACTATATGGTTCCATTGTGCTTCCTTAGGGGAATTTGAACAGGGACTTCCCATCATGCAAGCCCTAAAAAAAGCCAAACCTGGATACAAATTGGCAGTCACTTTTTTTTCGCCTTCCGGATTCGAAATAAAAAAGAATACCCCATTGGCAGATGCCATAAGTTACCTCCCTTACGACACGCCGCAGAATGTTGCAAAATTCTTGGAAATCGTGCATCCCAGTATGGCCTTTTTTGTAAAATATGATTTTTGGCCCAATTATCTAAAGGCACTCAACGGTCGCAAAATCCCCACATTTTTGATTTCAGGCTTGTTTCGAAAAGAACAGCTTTTTTTTAAAAAGTACGGTAGTTTTATGAGGGAAGCCCTAAGCTGTTTTGATCATTTTTTCATTCAAAATGAAGCTTCAAAAGAATTGCTCGCTTCCATAGGCTTTAACAATGTTACGGTAAGTGGTGATACGCGTTTTGATAGGGTTTCGCATCAAATTGAAATGAACAATACGTTGGATTTCATGGAACACTTTAAAGGAAACGCTATCTGTATCGCATGTGGCAGTACTTGGCCAGAGGATGAAGCCGTCCTATTGCCCTATATCAATGAAAAATCTGGGAGTAATGTAAAGTTTGTCGTGGCCCCACATTCAATCGACGTCCATAAAATTGAGTCCTTTAGAAAAAAATTGAAGCCCAGTTCGGTACAGTATTCTGAAAGCAATCCAGAAAAATTAAAGCAGGCGCAAGTTTTAATTGTGGACACTGTTGGTTTTCTTAGCAAAATTTACAGCTATGCGGATGTAGCTTACGTAGGTGGAGCTATGGGGCATACAGGGCTTCATAACATTTTGGAAGCTGCTACCTTTGGGGTCCCCATAGTAATTGGAAGTAACTATCAAAAATTTCCTGAAGCCATAAAGCTGGAAGATTTGGCTGGGCTATACACCATTCAAAATGCAAAAGAGTGTATGGACGTGATGGAAAAATTTGTGAATGATAAAAAATTTAGGGAGCAAACGGGGATGATTGCCGGACACTTTGTAAACAAAAATACAGGGGCCACCCAATTGGTCATGTCCTTTTTAGAGAAAAGGGGCTTAGTGTAGTGATTACTGGGAGAAAGTACAGTTGAATTTATGCCCTAACAATCCTAAAAAAGAACGATACGGCTCTGCTCCAAAACTAATTGCCAATAAAGCGGTTTGGTTTCAGGAATTCAGCTTTTTGATCTGGCCCTTCAGTTCTTCCATAGATTCTTGCAATTGCCGCAAAAGTGTACTTTCGGAAGGTTCATCCAAACCAAAAGTGAGCTTGCTGTTAACCATCCACAACTCTTGAATATCACTCACAAGAACCTCCATGGGCAAGTATTCAGGATTAAGTGAAATAAGTTTAACCCTATGGGGTGTATTGGGAAGTTTTTGAAGTTTTTTAACCAGTACCGAATCGTGCAATACGATGATGAATATTTTACTATCTGATGCTTCTTCAATGCTCGATACCGCCCTGCCAAGAACCCATTCATTGGGACGAATGTTTGGCAGCATGCTTTCCCCTTCAACCTGAAAGCCACGGTAAGTAGCGTTTCGGTATTCTGGAAGCGGAATATTAAATGCCGGAAGCGAACCTACCCAAGTAACGTCCTGGATGTTATGAGGGTAGCCCGCGGCAGCTTTTTGGTTTACAAGCAAAATGGTATCATTCCCAGTTGGGTCTACAGCTACTACCTTTGGACTTACATCTTTGTGGTCTATCTTAATTTCCTTTTGAGAACTTTTCCCAAAAAGCCAAAGAGGATTGATCTGGAAATGTTCCATCAACTGCATCACCACATGGCCCGAAAGTTTGGTTTTGCCTCGTTCAATATCTGCAGTGCTTCCTTTAATTCCAAGCAAGTCCGCAAAAGCGTGTTGGGTGTAATGATGTTCCTCCCTTATCTTTTTAAATCTTTGAATCTCTATGGGTATCGTTTTTTCCATAATTGAAGTTAAAGATACCATTATTTGGAATATATCCTAGTGGTTTTTTGGAATTTTTCCAATTAAAATAATTGCTAACTAATTCGTAGTCAAATCATAAAAATTATATAATTTTGCACTAGAAAAATTAATTACTAATCCGAATCAACAATGAAAAAACTATTTTTATCATTTGCAGCTCTCAGCTTGATTGCATCTGTATATTCCTGTAGAGAAACAGAAAAAAATGCTGAAGACATGCAAGAGAATGTCGAGGAAACCGTAAACGATGCCATGGATGATGTAAAAGACGCCATGGACGACACCAAGGATGCCATGGAAGAGGTTGCCGACAGCCTTACCAACACCATGGAAGATGTGGAAAAAACCATGAATGAAAATTAATCGTTCTATTTTCTACAAAATCAAAAAAGCCGGGCAATGCCCGGCTTTTTTGATTTTACATGGTTGGTCTCTTTATTTGGCCACAATGATAAACTCGGATCGCCTATTAAGTTGGTGGTCCGCTTCACTACAAGGCACTCCGTCATCACATCGGTTCAACAACTGGGTTTCGCCATATCCTTGTCCCGTGACGCGGCTTCGATCGATTCCTGCTGAAATGATGTATTCTACCGTAGACTTAGCACGGCTGTCGGACAGTTTTAGGTTGTATGGGTCCGATCCACGGCTGTCGGTGTGCGAACGCACGTCAATTTTCAAAGTTGGGAATTTACGCATGGCTTCGACCACTTTCAATAACTCTATTTGTGCATCGGGTCGAATGTACGATTGGTCGAGATCAAAATAAATAGGGTTCAAGTTAAGGATGACCCCCAGGTCTTGACCTACTTTTGCATCTTTGATTTCCTTATCTTCTTCCGAAGCAAGGTACAAAGTCTTTTTCACTGTAGACTCGTATTCGCCAGAGGTCACAAAAGATTTCTCCGAAGTTGAAAAATTTTCCTTGGATGCGCGAATGGCATATCCCGTAGAACATTTGATTACATCAAAAACAAACTTTCCGTTAATGTCACTTTTGGTCTCTTCGAGTACGTTATTGTCACTATCCAAAAGCACAACCTTAGCTTCTACGATCAAATCGTCCGTATCCTCATCACGAACTTCCCCGGTAAGGGCTTGGGTGCAATTCTTGATAAGCTGTGCTGTTTGTTCAAAAGAATAAATATCATCTTCTCCTTTTCCTCCAGGCCTGTTGGAGGCAAAATAGCCAAGACCCGTTGAACTATTGATCACAAAACAAAAGTCGTCATATTGTGTATTGATGGGAGCACCAATATTGAATCCTTTATCGTAATTGCCTTCATCACTCAACTCGGCCACATAAATATCGAGCCCTCCCAGTCCAACGTGCCCATCAGATGCAAAATAAAGGTCCCCGTTTGAATCCAGAAACGGGAAGGTTTCCCTTCCTTCGGTATTGACGGCATCGCCCAAGTTTATTGGCTCTCCAAAAGCGCCTTCCTCGATGGAAACTTTGTAAAGATCGGATGCTCCTTCCCCTCCAGGCATATCACTAGCGAAAATCAACGTTTTTTCATCAGCGCTCAAAGCAGGGTGTGCCACCGAATAATTGTCGCTATTAAAAGGCAATTCCTCTGGTTCCGACCATCCTTTTTCCGTCCTTTTGGAACGGTATAATTTTAAGTTGGTTATCCCAGCTCCATCTTTTCCTCGTTTGGAGTGGATGAAATTATTACGGGTGAAGTACATAGTTTGGCCATCTTTTGTGAAAACGGCACTGGACTCGTGAAATCGGGTATTGACTTTATCCCGGAATCTTCGGGGCTCCCCCTCTTCTGAAGCCACTATGGAATACAATTCTGAAAAGGGTTGGTCGTTCCAGTCGTGCAAACGTTGTGATGCTGTGCGGGTAAAACGATTGGATGTAAATACAATTTCGCCTCCATTAAGGGTGGGTGCATAGTCGGAAAGTTCAGAATTGAATGGCACCGAAAATACATTGAATCGACCAGACTGAAGTTCGATGAGCTTTAGGTAATTGCGCTCTTCGCTAAACAATTCGCCACGATCATCGGCACTGGCACGGCTGTTCAAAATATCCATGATCCTATCCGCTGTTTCATATTTACCCAAGGTCTTGAGAGATTGTGCATACCGATAAAGATATTCTTTATCGATGTCCTCAGAGTATGAAAACAAAGCCCCGTACCATTTGGCGGCATCTTCATACTCGCCATTAAAATAGTAGGAATCCCCTAATCGGGAAAGAACATTTACTGAACGGTACCCACCTTCAACAGCTTTGATGTAGCTTTCGCGCGCATTCATGAACGCGTAATCGTTGTAATACTGATCTCCCCGTACTTCCCTATTGCTTTCGCTATCGGTAGCTTGAGCGAACAGGCCAATGGGCAAAAATGCCAACGCAAGGGCAAATAGAAACTTATTGGTAGCGCTTGTGTACATAATTATTTTTTTAGAAGAATCTTGGGTTTTTAAGTCCTTTGTTTCGATTAAACAATTCAAAACGAAGGAATACTTCGTAAGAACCGTCATTGTATTGTGCAAGCTCGGTCGTTTCCCAATCATAGGCAAAACCCAACATTATTTGATCCGTAATCTGGAAGCCCGCCAAACCACTTAGTGCAGCACTCCATCGATAGGCGACTCCCAAGGTTAGCTTATCATAAATTAAGAAATTGGCCGAGAGGTCCACTTGAAGCGGAGATCCTTGTACAATTTTAGTCAATACGGCTGGTTTCATTTTTAAATTATCCGTCACGTCAAAAACATACCCTGCCATAGCGTAATAACTTACGCGTTCTTTGGCAGTAGCACTGGAATTGGAATTACTGCTAACAGAAGACGTATCAAAATGTTCTGTCTCCAAAAAGTTGGGAATGCTTAAGCCCAAGTAAAACTTATCTGTATAGTAATAAATTCCGGCCCCAATTTGCGGGGAAAATTTATCTATGTTGATTTCGGCTTCAACATCGTCTTGAAAAGGCCCATTATTCAAACGGTCAGAGTTAATATCCAGCAACTGACCCCCTCCTTTTACCCCTAAGGCAAGCTTGCTGCTTTCAGAAAGGTCTAAAGTGTAACTGAATACCGCATCAATGTTGGTTTCGTTGGAAATAAAAATTTCATCACGAATGACATTCAATCCCAGCCCTACTTTATTCCCGACCGGTGAATGTATCCCAAAGTTCATGGTTGTTGGCGCTCCATCGAGCCCTACCCATTGACTTCGATACAATCCAATGATGCTTAAAACATCCCTAGTGCCAGCATAGGCTGGATTTACGCTCAAAGGGTTGTACATGTACTGAGTGTATTGGGCATCCTGTTGTCCATATAGGTTAGGCATTGATAACCCAAGAGCTGTTAGCACTAAAACGATTACGAAACTTTTTTTCATAGGTTCTACTATTATTCCTGCCGAGCCGAAACTCGGCAGGGTTTGTATGTTGATTTATCTTCTGTTTATGTATAGAGGTCCGGCCAATTTTTTGACTTCACCCTTATCATTTACGTAGTTGAGCACGTAATAATAGGTTCCAACCGGCAGTCTTTCGCCACGATCAACGGTCACCCTTCCATCGGAATATCCTCGGAAGAACTTCTCGCCTTGTCCGTATCCTTCTGTTTCATAGACTTTCACACCCCAACGGTTGAATATTTCTAACGTGTTGTTTGGATATTGATGAATACCTCGAATTACAAATACGTCATTCAAGCCATCTTCATTTGGGGTTATAATGTCAAATACCTCAAGATTGTCATCAGCAGCTGGATCGCCGTTGTTCTCTTCGTCATAATCTGGAGTTCCATCGTCATCGTCGTCACCAATCTCATCCCCATTATTGATTCCATCATTATCACAATCCAAATCAAGCCATTCCTCAGTTACTATGGTAAGATCTTGGTTATCACTGTTGAAATCACAGGGGTCTGTGGGATCGGTTTCGTCTTCTACTTCCTGACCATTGGTCACTCCATCCCCGTCACAATCCAACTCCATCCATTCTTGTGAAGGATCGACGGTTTGACTGTCAAACTCGAAGTCACAAACATCCAATGGATCGGTACCGTCGTTAACTTCATCACCATCAATTACTCCATCACCATCAGTATCTTCATTTAATGGATCAGTCCCTATTTCAATTTCCTCACCATTGGTTAATCCGTCATTGTCACAATCGGTATCCAACCATTCTTGGGATGGATCCAAAGTTTGACTTTCCAAGACAAAATCGCAAAGATCCAACGGATCGGTTCCATCCAGAATTTCATCCAGATTGGTTACACCGTCGCCGTCGCAGTCCAACGCCTCCCACTCTGCACTAATGGTCGAAATATCTTGACTCAATGGATCGTAATCACAAGGATCTACAGGATTGGTTCCGTCCACTACTTCCTGACCATTGGTCACCCCATCACCATCACAGTCGGCAGCCAACCAAGCTTGACTAGGTGGCACTGTTTGAGAGGTCCAATCCAAATCACAGAAGTCAAGTGGGTCCGTGCCGTCGGCAACCTCGTCGCCGTTGGTCACACCGTCGCCGTCACAATCGGTATCCAACCATTCTTGGGAAGGATCAACTGTTTGATTTTCCAAGATAAAATCACATGGATCAACAGGATCGGTACCATCGGAAACTTCCTGTCCGTTGGTCACACCGTCGCCATCACAATCACCATCCAACCACGCTTGGGTGGGTGGCACATTCTGGCTGGTCCAGTCTAAATCACATTCATCCAGCGGACTTGTTCCATCTAGTATTTCTTGACCGTTGGTTACACCATCACCATCGCAATCTAGATTTTCCCAAGCTTCGCTCACTATAGAAACATCTTGGCTTACAGGGTTATAATCACAAGGATCTACTGGATCTGTTCCATCCAATACTTCTTGTCCATTGGTCACCCCATCGCCGTCGCAGTCGGCAGCCT
>DJVA01000015.1 GCA_002440705.1 Flavobacteriaceae bacterium UBA6268
CGGTACCGGACTGGTTGTCGCTACCGATCACCATGGCCTCGTAGGTGGACGGGGCCGTTGCCAGAAGGTCTTCTGGGTTGATCTCGGCCATACCGTTCTCGTCGAGGACGATGGTCACGTCCTGACAAACCAGGATCGGATCGGTTACATCACGAACTTCAACCGTAGCAATACAGCTAGAAGAATTTCCAGCATCATCTGTTGCCGTCACTTCAATTTCATTGAGTCCTAGATCGGCACAAGTGAAATCGATGGTAGTATTCACCAAAGGCTCGAAGTTGATACAGAAGGTATCCAGGGTTCCTTGGTCGCCTCCGAAGTTATCGGTCACGCGCAGGGTCCAATCGCCGTTGATGTCTTCACCACCATAAGTGGCCGCAAAGGTACCACCTTCTGGTTCGAAGATACCGGTGAAAGGAGCCGAAGCTGCAGTAATGTCTGCACCACCGTCCTGGAAGATGGTTCCGGTGTAGTTATCGCCACCGCCACCGTTTTGGTCGGAAAGGAGCAATACGGTTCCTGCGGGCGAGATGAGCTCGATGTCCAGATCGCCGTCGAAGGTGTGGGTAATGTCCAGTGACACTTGGTCGAGTACGTAGTCCACACCAATGATTCCAGAGTCCGCAATGGACGCAGGTGCTTCGGTTGGTGGCAGGTTTTCATCAATGGCTGCGGGCAGGTTGGTCGCACAGGCATTGGCCGGTGGCGCAGCATTGCCTACAGTCACAACAAAGTTTCCACAGTTATCTGAAGCAGACATAAGTAAATCGCTGGCATTAATTGTTGCCATGCCATTGGCATCCAAATCAACTACATAGGGAGCAGCGGCTACACTGTGGGTGTAAACAATA
The DNA here is from genome assembly GCA_002440705.1 of Flavobacteriaceae bacterium UBA6268. Lineage (GTDB taxonomy): Bacteria > Bacteroidota > Bacteroidia > Flavobacteriales > Flavobacteriaceae > DJVA01. The sequence goes on from DJVA01000015.1 coordinate 852, forward strand.
CCCCATTCACTTAATGTACCATCATCGGCAGCACCGAAGGTATCAATAACAGTTAATGTCCAAGTTCCCAATGTGCTCTCACCGTCGAAAGCAGACAGTGGGTTGTTGGGGATAAAGGAACCATTGATGGTTGGTACTCCGGCTGCACACTCATCTTCAACAGGAGTGGCAGCTTCATCATCCAATGTAGCCAAGATGTCGTCACCACTACAACCAAAGGTTGAAGCAGGTACGCCAGGCTGATCGATGATAGTCACTGAAGTTCCAGCTGGGGATTGGATTTGAACGATAAGATCGCCCACCCAAGTATGTGGAATGTCCACAAAGACATCCAAATCTTCGATGGATACATCATCGGTAACATCCATAGTGCTAACCACTGTTGTGTTGGCAGCATTGATTGGCAGGTTTGGACTTACGTTTTGCGAGTCTATAACCGTTGCTGGTGCACCATTACAAACGATATCTGGAGCTTCGGTATCATTTACGGTAACGCTTTGCATACAGGTGGCGGTATTGCCACTGGCATCGGTTACCGTCCAAGTCACTACGGTAGTTCCTACGGGGTAGAAATCCGAAGCATCGTCTGTACCATTGTAATCATTCACAATGGGCAAGGAGGCAGGAAGGGTAGTACTTAATTGGTAATATCCATTAGGGAATCCTCCGCCGCAAAGGTTGGCATTTACTTGTGGATCAGCCAACAAGGTAAAGGTGAGATTACTTCCAAAGGTACCTACCCAACTATTCCAAGTCGCAGCGGTAACGTTAATGGTTCGTGTTTGAACGGAACATTGACTGCCATTGGAACACTGGAAGAAAATTTGTGATCCGTCAGGTCCCTGCAAATCGAAACATTCTGTAGATAAATCGAAATCACCTTGAAATTCCAAATCCAAAACCAGATCGGAAGTCACCGTGGTGGCCCCGGAAAGAGTACTTGGAGTATCCTGAAGTGTTGGAGACATAATTAAAGCAACTTGTCCTGAATCCAATGTAACTGGGGCACCGCCCAAAGGACAGTTATCCATTGCAGTTGGTGGTGGAACAGCCACGTTGGCCCCACAAACACCTGAGTCATTGTCTACAGATACATCGGCTCCGCAGGTAATAGTTGGATCTTCTACATCATTCACGGTAATGGTGAATGAACAGGTGTTGGTGTTTCCACCATTGTCTGTTGCCGTAAATTCAATAGTGGTAGTTCCGATTGGGAAGGTACTTCCACTAGTAGCTCCCATGGTTTGAATAACTGAAGCGATTCCACAGGCATCCGTCGCCAACGCATCGGGGAAGGAAACGGCAGCCCCACAAACACCTGGGTCGTTGTTTACCACAACATCCATGGCACAGGCAATGACAGGCGCAATGGTATCCTCCACTTCAATAGTATGGTCGCAAGTAGCGGTATTGCCGCAAACATCTGTAAATTCATAAGTTCTGGTTACAATCACGGGGTTGACACCTGCTGAGGTTTCATTGATCATACTCATGCTCACAGCACCTGTGGCTGTACCACCTGCTGCCTCAAATTCAGTAATATTGGCGTAGGGAGCAGGGGCGTCTGCCGCAGAACATCCTTCGACCGTTACGGTTGGTGGACAGGTAATGGCGAGAGGAGGATCGCAAGTTAGGGTGAGGTCAAAAGCACCGACCGCACTACTAAATCCATGTACTAGTACATAATAGGTGGTCCCTGCTGTGGTACATACATCCAAATCACTGGTAAAGCCACTACATCCTGGACCGTCGTCGTTTCCATCTTCACAAACCAAAGCTGCACACGATCCTGAGAAAACTGTAATTTTGGTATCGTAAGCAGCTTGGTTACAGGTGCTTAAATTAACTAAGCTTCCTGTACCGGTGAAAGTATACCATACACCGGGAGCGGTATTGGAAGTACCACAGAACCCTACATTGTCAAAGGTAGCAAGTGTCGTATTTCCACTTACGGTTTGTCCACAGGTAATAGGCTCGGCATTGGTGCAAAGGTCATTAGCTGGGGGTAGAAGACAAGTCATCGATAAACTGAATGTTCCGGTGGCCCCTCCAAATCCGTGGACCAATACCAAATAATTGGTACCGTTTGTAACCGGGAACGTAACTTCACTGGTAAAACCACCACAACCCGCACCGTCATCGTTTCCTGCTACACAGGTCAAAGCCGCACAGGAGCCAGAAAATACAGATATTTTGGTATCATAGGCAGCTTGATTACAAGTGCTTAAAGTTACCGAGCCTCCTTGACCCGTAAAGCTGTACCAAACGCCAGGAGCTGTATTGGATGTACCACAGGTACCTACACCATCGAAAGTGGCCATAGAGGTATCTCCCATAAGGGTTTGTCCGCAATTGATGGGTTCTGCATTGGCACAAAGGTCGTTTGCAGGAGCTGCACTGCAGCTTCCCAATAAACAGTTTCCAGGAGTGTTTACCGTGTTTACGATAACCGCATTAGGTTGCGGCCCAAAACCTTGAGTAAAATCAACCCCAACAGGATCGTTGTGGCAATAGCTCATAATAGTTCCTCCACCAGGAGGTGAAGGGGGCAGCGGACAGCCACCTTCCGTGAAGCCGGCACAACCGTCGATCGCCGTGTTGTTCCCATTCCAAACACAGGCATGGGTATGACGGGAGCCCAATAAGTGGCCCATTTCGTGGGTGATGATCATCACGTTGAAAGAGAAGGTAGGAACTGTATTGTAATTGGTTCCTGAAAAACCACTGAAACAAAGACTGTTGTCCACATTAGCGGCACAAATTCCACTGAATCCTGCAGCCAATCCACCAATATTTTGAACCTCAACCAAATGACCTAAATTACCATTGATAGAAGAGGTCTGTGCTTGAAATGCGTTAAGTTGTGCAGTAGTGTTGGCCCCATTGTAAGGATCCGCAGTCGTCCAAATTAACATATCGGAGGTTTGCATCGCAATGCCTTCATTGGCATAGAGGGTATAACATTCTGCAAAAACTCCATTCAGGAAGTTGGTAGTGTTGGTCAAGTTTCCTCCAAATGAATTAAAGACCGATTGTCCTGCTTCAATATAGATACAAACCACGTCTCCTGGGTCACGGTTTCCAGGAACTTCCAATTGACCGGCAGTGTATCCAGGGCCATCATCTGGTGTGGAACAACTGAAAGGATCTTCCATTAACAAATCGCGATCATTGTAAATGATGTGTTTGCTTTCGGAATCCTGCAATCTTCCAATGACATAATTGCCTTCACCATAAGAGATGAAGCCCATTACTTCATTGTTGAAAATGCTGATTCCTACCAAAGAGTGGGGCTTTCCTGCCACGATACCACGGTAATGTTTACCACGGTCCACTGTGTTGGTGATGTCCCTACCATCGCTGGTACGAACACTAAAGCTGGACGCGAAAATGTCTTTTTGAAACAATTCCAAGGTAATGGTTTGCCCTCTTTCATTAATGGGCAAAGTCAATTGGATTTCCCTGGGGTTGTCTTGTACCAAAGCAGCAACCTTAGCGGGGCTGAAATCGAGCACGATACCTTCCCTTACAGCATTTTTGTAGGTGCCACTGGCTTTCGTAAAATTAGAATTGAACAGTTCGTAAGGTTTGAACTTTCCTGGTTTGACTTTCGTAGCGACCACTTCCTCGGCCACCTTCCCAATTCGGTTTTGGGAAAGTAACATTAAAGGAAAGGCCAATACGATCAGAAGTAGAATTTTCTTCATAACTGAAATTGGATTAAATTGGTTTAGGTAGGAAGATAGCGAAATTTTCACTTTCTCGATTAAAAATTATTAACAATTCTTTCACTTTTTTTTCAAGAGTGCTTTTTGTCCAAGATTCTGGTTACTTGGTCGTTAAGAAAAAAAATAGCCCGTAGGCTATTTCAATGAAATTTCAAATTTAGAAGGATTAATCCAATAGAGCAGCAATGCGTGCCTCAAGCGCTTCACCCCTTAAATTTTTGTCGATAATTTTTCCGTCTGCGTCCAATAGGAAGGTCGCTGGAATACTACGGATATTGTACTGCCTTGCGATGGGGTCTTGCCAAAACTGCAAGTTGGAAACATGGTACCAGCTAAGGTTGTCGTCCTTAATCGCCTGTACCCAAAGCTCTTTTTGGCCTTCACGGTCCAGGGATACACTTATGATATTTAAACCCTTCTCATGGTATTTTTCATAAACATGGACCACATTTGGGTTCTCCAAGCGGCAGGGCCGACACCATGATGCCCAGAAATCGATGATGGTATATTTTCCCATGGCATCTTTTAGCGATAATAGTTCGCCCGTAGGTGTAGGGGCTTGAAAATCGGGAGCTATTCCACCAATTTCCGCCGATTTGGCATTCTCTACCGCAATCGACAATTCTTTTGCCAGAGGATGGGATGCCAACTTCGGGCTTAGTTTTGCAAGAAGCTCTGAGGCTTCCATGGGTGTAATTTCATTTTTGGAAACCAACTCCGAGATGAGCATGAGGCCAAAAAACGAATTGCTGTTTTGTGTTGCAAAATTTCTTTGGTAGTTCTTTTCTTCCCTGGAAAGCTTAAGGTTTTCCTGTCGGGTCCTTTCCATTAAATCATTATCCTGATTGCTTTGGGCATTTTGGAAAGCTTCACGGATACCCGCTTTCCTTTTTCCAAATGCATTGTTTGCAGCTATAAACTCGTTGTACAATTCGTTTTCTTTGCCACCTATGGCGTGGGATGCCGAAACACTGTCGGCATAAATCTTAGCGAGAACATCTTCATTTTCCACAAAAAATAACACATTGGCATTACTCCCGTCCACTTTCAGGATTCTAACGGAAGTTTCCGTTGTGTTGGGGTATTCCGATTGGAACTGTTCGTTTTGAATTTCCAACGTATCCAGGACCACCGTTTGGTTGCTTTGGTCCAATCCGTATAAGAAAACCTTGGTGCCGTCGGCATAACCCAAGGCATTGCCGCTTAGCGTATAGGAATCTTTACTGTTGGTACAGGATAAAATTGCGAGTGTTGTGAATAAAAGGATGAAGTGCTTCATGATCGAATTTTTAAGGGTACAAAAATACAGGTATTTTTTCAGTGAAAAAATCCAATGACCAGCATTTTATGGAATATTGGAAAAGTAGTTTGCCGAGCATTTAGTGATTATGTGCCTTGAATTTGAACTGCTTATTTGTGCTAAACAGAACTTTATTTTTATGGATTTGTGTTAACTTTGCGGCCTTAATTAACCCCGATGCATCCATACCTGCAAATTGCCATTAAAGCTGCTCTTGAAGCAGGGAAAGAAATCTTAGCGGTATATGATACTGATTTTTCGGTGCAACTGAAAGAAGACCATTCCCCACTTACCCTAGCGGATGAGCGATCCAACAGGGTCATCAACAAACACCTCGAAGCAACCAAAATACCCATTATCAGCGAAGAAAATAAACAAATTGCTTTCAACGACCGTAAGGATTGGGAAAAATGCTGGATTGTGGACCCCTTGGATGGTACTAAGGAATTTGTAAAGCGCAACGGAGAGTTTACGGTAAACATTGCCCTGGTAGAAAGAGGTACTCCTGTGTTGGGGGTCATATATGTGCCCGTTATTGAGACCTTGTACTATGGCACTAAAGATCTGGGAAAATCTTTTAAGGCAATTGTAGACCAACCAAACATTGATTTGGTTTCATCAAAAGCAGAAGCAATACATCCTGCAAATTTGCAGGAGCCTTACAAAATTGTTGGTAGCCGTTCGCATTTGAACGAGGATACCCAAAATTTCATAAAAAAAATAGAAAAGCAACACCCTGTAGAACTGGTTTCGAAAGGGAGTTCCCTCAAATTTTGCTTGGTAGCCGAAGGTTTGGCACACATTTATCCACGGTTTGCCCCAACGATGGAATGGGATACGGCTGCGGGACAGGCCATCTGTGAGGCTGTAGGTATTTCGGTAATCGATCAACAAACCCAAAAGCCATTGCGCTATAACAAGGAAAACCTTTTGAATCCTCATTTTTTGGTAACACTACCGTAATGGCAAGATATCAGCACGAATCACATATCCGTAGCATTTTAAAAGGTATTTCTTGGAGAATCGTGGCCACCACCGATACCATATTGGTGGTCTTATTTGTTACGTGTCTGGCAGGGCATTGCAGTTTGGAAAATGCTTTGAAAATAGGAGCTGCCGAATTTTTATTAAAACTGTTTGTCTATTACCTTCACGAACGAGCCTGGCAGTATGTTGGGAAACGCCCTCAGACATCGGTTCGACAAACCCTCTACAAGTCACTTTCCTGGAGGGTGGTAGCCACTTCGACCACCTTTGTCATTTCAGGGATTGTGCTGGAAAGTTATGACGAAATTGCGCTTTTTATCGCACTAACCGAGCTATTTACTAAATTTGCACTGTATTATTTTCACGAACGGCTTTGGTTGCGGTTGCCACTGGGAAGAATCCGTAACTTTGTAAAGAGACTAATCTCCAAATGATGCAGGAAAATATCATTCCACATACCTTTCATGTTGAAAAGTCCGACCGAGAAAGACTCAATGGGCATCGCGGCCTTTTGGTTTGGTTTACAGGGCTATCAGGCTCGGGAAAATCGACTCTTGCCAATGCTCTAGAAAAACATTTGGTAGCCCACCACATGCATACCTATACCTTGGACGGGGACACTATTCGCAAGGGACTCAACAAAAACCTAAGCTTCTCTCCCGAAGATCGTGAAGAGAACATACGCAGGATTGCCGAAGTGGCTCACTTAATGGTCGATGCTGGCCTTGTGGTGTTGGCCGCTTTTGTTTCGCCCTACCGAAAGGACCGAGAGGGAATTAGGACCATTGTCGGAAAATCCAATTTTGCCGAAATTTTTGTCAATACCCCTTTGGAGGAATGTGAAAAAAGGGATGTAAAAGGACTATATGCCAAGGCTAGGGCTGGGCTCATCAAAGACTTTACTGGCGTCAATGCTCCTTATGAAATGCCTTTGAAAGCTGATATTGAAATCGATACCATCACGACTTCTGTGGAAGAGGCCGTTGCAATTATTTTCGAACGCATTAAACGAAATTTAATTCTGGATAATGAGTAAATACTATTTGAACTATCTCGACGAATTGGAGTCGGAAGCCATCTATATTTTGAGGGAGGTTTGGGCACAATTCCAAAACCCGGTCATTTTGTTCTCCGGCGGGAAGGATTCTATTTTGGTCACCCATTTGGCCCGAAAAGCCTTTTACCCCTCCAAGATTCCCTTTTCATTGCTCCATGTGGATACTGGGCATAACTTTCCGGAAACCATGAAGTTTCGGGACGATTTGGTAAAGGAATTGGGGGTACAATTGCTCGTAGGATCGGTGCAGGAATCTATAAACAAAGGCCGCGTAGCGGAAGAACGTGGGAAAAATGCCACACGGAATGCCCTGCAAATTACCACTTTGCTCGATGCTATTGAAGAACACAAGATTGACTGTGCCATTGGCGGCGGAAGGCGGGATGAAGAAAAGGCAAGGGCCAAGGAGCGCTTTTTTTCCCATCGGGATGACTTCGGGCAGTGGGATCCCAAAAACCAACGCCCCGAATTATGGAATATTTTGAATGGGAAGCATTTTGAAGGGGAACATTTCCGTGCATTCCCGATTAGCAATTGGACCGAAATGGACGTGTGGAACTACATTTTGAAAGAAAATATTGCCATCCCTTCGTTGTATTATGCCCATGAGCGTGAAGTGGTTTGGCGCAACGATTCTTGGATTCCAATTTCGGAATTCTTGAAATTGGAAGAAGGTGAAATAACGCATACCAAGAAAATACGTTTCCGAACCTTGGGCGACATTACCATTACCGGAGGTATTGAAAGTGATGCCGATACCTTGGAGAAAATTGTTCTGGAGGTCTCCGCCATGAAGCAAACGGAACGCGGCAACCGAAGCGACGATAAACGTAGCGAAACTTCTATGGAGGATCGTAAGCGACAAGGGTATTTTTAACTTAACCATTCATAAGCCATGCAAATCGATAACAATCAACTATTACGATTCACCACGGCGGGAAGCGTGGACGACGGGAAAAGTACCTTAATTGGCCGTTTGCTCTATGATTCAAAGGCCATATTTGAAGACCAATTGGAAGCCGTAGCGCATACCAGTAAGCGCAAGGGCCATGATGGAGTGGATTTGGCACTGTTCACAGATGGACTCCGTGACGAGCGCGAACAAGGCATCACTATCGATGTGGCCTACCGGTATTTCACCACCCCAAAGCGAAAATTCATCATTGCCGATACACCAGGCCACATTCAGTACACCCGAAACATGGTTACCGGTGCTTCTACCGCCAACGCAGCATTGATTTTGATCGACGCCCGAAACGGAGTGATAGAACAAACCAAACGCCATGCCTTTATTGCATCCTTACTGCAAATCCCTCACATCATTGTGTGTGTCAACAAAATGGATTTGGTAGATTATTCCGAAACCATGTATGAAGACATCATTTCACAGTTTGAAGAATTTTCCTCCAAGCTCTACGTGAAGGACATTAGGTTTATCCCCATCAGTGCATTAAAAGGGGACAATGTGGTTAACCGAAGTGAAAATATGCCTTGGTACCAGGGAGCTCCCTTATTGCACACACTGGAACACATGCACATAAGTAGCGATGTCAATAAAATTGATGCGCGGTTTCCTGTGCAAACCGTATTGAGGCCTCAAAGGGATGGGTTTATCGATTACCGCGGCTACGCGGGAAGGGTGGCTAGTGGGATTTTTAGGCCGGGGGACGAGGTTACCGTAATGCCCTCTGGGTTTACTTCAGTCATCAAAAGCATTGATACTTATGAAGGACCTTTGCAAGAAGCGTATGCGCCCATGTCGGTTTCCATCACTTTGGAAGACGATATCGATATCAGCAGGGGCGATATGATTGTAAAAACCAACAACAAACCGGAGCCCGTACAAGAGTTTGATGCGATGCTATGTTGGCTCAACAACACCCCAGCAAGGCCAAGGGCCAAATACACCATCATGCATACTTCCAACGAACAAAAAGCCATGATCAATGAAGTCTTGTACAAAATAGATATTAATACCTACAACCGGGACGAAGAGAATAAAGAATTGAACATGAACGATATTTGTAGGGTGAAAGTACGAACCACACGGCCTTTGATGATCGATGAGTACCGGGACAATAGAATTACAGGGAGTTTTGTTCTCATTGACGATGCTACCCATGAAACCGTTGCTGCTGGCATGATTCTTTAAATTGTGAACGCTGCGAAACCTACGCTAGTCTATATTGCCGGTGATGGACGGTCGGGTTCCTCGCTTCTTTCATCGCTACTAAATACTGCTGAGGATACTTTTTTTGTAGGTGAATCATACCGTTTCTGGAATCGTTATTATGCTGAAAAACCTTCCCTGTGTGGTTGTGGAACCCATCTGCCGGAATGCCCATTTTGGAATCAAGTGCACCAAGGACTTCAGAATCGTTATCCCAATTATAGCGGTCCCAAGATCTGGGAACAATTACAATTTCTCTTAAGGTATCAAAATGCTAAAAAGCTACCACAACTTCTCAAAGAACCCCATTGGGAGTCGTTTCTAAACTGTATTTCCTATTTTTACGAACTCCTGTTTTCCATTTCCAAAGCTTCGGTACTAATCGACAGTTCCAAAAACATGGGATGGTTGTTGTTGCTCCAACAAATTCAACTTCCGCAAGACCTGCAGGTCATTTTTTTAAAACGCGACCTACTTGCGGTTGCAAACAGTTGGAAAAAAGAGGTTCGCCTTCCCGAGTTTGAGGATGGAAGTACGTTTATGCCGCAAAAATCGAATTGGGAAATCCTCAAAGCGCGCTTCAAAATAAACAGCCTTTCCAAGTGCGTTTCCAAAAATTCCAGTGTCCAGAGAGTCGCTTATGAGGAGTTTATTGCTAACCCCAAAGAGACGTTGCAAAAACTGGAGGCGCTATTGGGCATCACACTGCACGATCGTGCACAACCCCACCATGCCATTGGAGGGAACCCTATGCTGTTCGGATTGAAACCCAACACCCCAATCGTTATTTCGAAACCGAACAGGAGGTATGAAAACCTTTCGTTGATGGATCGATTGTTTTTTGCTTGCTTTCGCTACCTTTAGTCCATGCAAGTCCGTTTTGAAAAAAAGAAACCATCCAAAGCGATGCTTCATATTTTGGAAGCGGTGGTTCCGCAAATCCTTCCGGATGATCCTTCCATGCATCCCTGGTATTCGAACTATGCCCAAAATCACAAAACCCGTCTGGCTTTCGATTTGGAAGCCCTGAACCATCAATTTCCTAATCCGGAAGGGGTAAAAATGCTGGAATTGGGGGCTTTGCCTTTTATTTTAAGCGTGGGAGCCCAAAAAATGGGGTATGAGGTAGTTGCCTTGGATCGAAATCCCGATCGATTTTCACGGGTACTTAAGGAAAACCAGCTTCAAACTGTAGCTTTTGATTTGGCCCTAGGAACCCTGCCTTTTGAGGACGCAACGTTCGATGTGCTTGTTATGAATGAAGTTCTGGAACATTTAAACCTCAATTTATCAAAGCTTTTTAAGGAATTGCTCCGGGTACTTCGCCCCGAGGGTGTTTTAATGCTTTCCACTCCCAATCTAAGATCGGCTATGGGCTTTTATAATTTTATGTTTCGTGGAATTGCCTACAGTTGCGCAAAGGATCTGTTTGAAGAATATGCGAAAGAGGAAACCCTAGGGCACATGGGACATGTAAGAGAATATACGCCCCGGGAGGTCATTGGCTTTTTGAAGAAAACGGGGTTTGAGGTATCTGAACTTCGGTATCGGGGTCGATTTTCTTCAAAGATTCTGGTGGATCGGGTTTTTCCAAAATTAAAGCCTTATTTTAGTGTGACGGCCCATAAACCCGCATCATTTTGATCTCTATTGTCATTCCACTTTTCAATAAAGAGTCCTATATTGGAAAGACCATCAAATCGGTACTGTTGCAAACATTCCCAAATTTTGAAGTTTGGGTGGTAGACGATGGCAGTACCGACAACTCCCTCAACGTGCTCGGCAGCTTTTCCGATGATAGGATTCAAGTACTCAAACAACAGCACCAGGGTGTTTCTGCAGCCCGCAACAACGGTCTGGCAAAAGCACGGTTTGATTGGGTTGCATTTCTGGATGCTGACGATTGGTGGGATCCGCACTTTTTGGAAGCACTTGTTGCTATTGTGCAATTGCATCCAGAATTAAAAATGGTTTGCAGTGGAAGAACTAGGGTATTTGAAACAAATGAGGAGCGCTACGAAAACCCACTACTCCCAACAGAGGGCCATTTTGGTTGGGTCGATTATTTTGAAGTGATTGCCCGTTATGGGGCCCCGCCCATCAATGCATCCAATGCCTTGATAAAGAAAAAGGCAATTCAGGCGGTCGGGGGGTTTAGGGTAGGGCAACAAACCTACGAGGACCACGACCTGTGGATGCGGCTTGCGCTTCAGGCTCCTTTGGGGGTCTTTAACAAAAATCTTTCTTACTACCGAAAAATCCAGGGTAAAAAGAATCCTTTTTCGTTCAACGATTTTTACAATTACCTTCAAACAATCCGTCAGGTGTATCAACAATCGGATACGAAACGAAAACATTTTCTTGAACGCTTCAGCACTAAATTTATCATGTTCAATGGGCTTAAATTTGGGTATGGTTATGATTCGAAAGAACGCAAAAAACTGCTGAATACTTCCAAAAGTTTTCTTCCCGGGCACTACAGGTTGTTATTGAAAACCTTCTGGCTACTGCCTTTTCACCCTTATCCATTACTTCGTTATTTTTATAAGTCATGGCGCAGGTAAACCTATTTTTAGTCGGAGCCATGCGAGCAGGTTCCACTTCGGTGGCCACTTGGCTCGCAGCACACCCCCAAATTTTTGTAGGTCCTATCAAGGAACCCAATCATTTTATCGTGCAATTGCCGAAAGCGTTGTATGAACCCGATCCTCGCTTTTCTTTGGAAACCTACTTTGAAAAAGAGTTTCCAAAGCCACTGCACATTGCCCATGTTGTAGCCCCCGTAGATTATGAAAAACTTTATCAAAATGTAGATAGGGAGCAGCGTTTTTTGTTGGATGCCAGCGCGGCTTATCTCGCATACCCCGAAGCGCCCTCAAGGATCCATGCCTACAATCCTTCGGCAAAAATACTGGTCATTCTTCGCAATCCCATGGAGCGAATGATTTCCCATTACAAAATGAACGTGGGTCTGGGAAAGGAAAAGAGAACCTTCCAACAGATAGTAAGGGAAGAACTCGCACACTATCAAAATGGCACCTTGCGGTGGTACGATTATATGGCGATGAGTTTTTATGACGCAGGACTTGAAGGATTTAAACAGTATTTTAAAGAAGTGATGGTTTTGAATTTTGATGATTTGAAGAAAAATAACCCACACATCATTTCCAAGCAAGTGGGAAGCTTCCTTAAAATCGATTTTGAGGATTTGGAATCCATTGGGCATTACAATGCGTCCCACCATGTACGGTTAAAGTCCATTTTGAGGTCGGGCAGGCATACATGGATCAAATCCGTTTTTTCAAAAAACCTTTCTAGCGCCCTGAAGCGCAGGGTATTCAGGGTGTTTATAACCAAAAATGAGAAAGCGGTTAGCTTGGATTTGCTAACCCAAGAACACCTGCAGCGGGTTTTCAGGGAACATTCTTCGGTCTATTGGTCGCAAGAAACCTATAAAATCCGTTAATTTCCGTAGAATATCGTTTACTTTTGCAGCACTTTGTGCACATCCTGTTTAAGGCTGTGTTCGATGATTTTGCCCATTTTTTGAGCTAACTACATGAGTTTTCGAAAAGCTTCCATCAGCGCATTTTTTTGGTCTTCGGGGCAGCAAATTTCGGTCTTATTGGTCAATTTGGTGGTTTCCATCTGGCTGTCCCGCTTATTGGATCCAGTAGAATTTGGCCTCATTGGAATGCTTTCTATTTTTATTGCTGTTGGAAGCGTATTGATGAACGGGGGCATGGCCTCCTCCATTATCCGTACGCAAGAAATCAACAGCAAGGCCCTCTCTACGGTCTTTTTTGCCAATGTGGCCTTTAGTGTATTGATTTATTTGATTTTTTACATTTCAGCACCCTGGATTGCTTCGTTCTACAACCGCCCAATTCTTACGGACCTTTTAAGGGTGTACTCCCTGGTTATATTGATTGCGGCTTTTTCGACGGTACAATTTGCCAAACTCACTAAGGAATTGCGTTTCAAACGCAGCATGGCGGTCCGTTTTCCAGCAGTTATTTTAAGTGCTTTTGTGGGGCTTTGGATGGCTTACAGTGGCTATAAAGTTTGGAGCTTGGTTGGCATGTACCTAACCCAGGCTATTTTCAACAGCATGCTGGTTTGGTTTTACAGTGGTTGGAAACCCAAATTGGAGTTCAGCAGATTGGAGTTTAAAAGGCACTTTTCTTTCGGGGCTAAAATTTCCTTCAGTGGTTTGCTGGATGCGGTGTATACCAATAGCTACAATCTTGTTATTGGGAAAGTGTTCAACGCACATATTTTGGGGTATTACACCCGTTCCTTTTCTTTAATGAAAATACCCGTATTCAATATTCAGGAAGTTTTTGATAGGGTAACCTTTCCACTGCTTTCCACCATACAAAACGATACCACAAAGTTGCGAAACACATACCGCCGTATTTTTCAGTCTATTTTGTTGATCATATTGCCCATCCTATCCATTTCCATTGTGATTGCCGAACCACTATTTCGCTACTTCCTTACCGAAAAATGGCTTCCTGCGGTCCCTTATTTTCAGTTGTTGTGCGTTGCAGGTATGTTCATCCCAACCAGTAAAAATAATCTCAATATCCTGAAAGTGCGCGGGCAAGGAGGAACCTATTTAAAGTTGGGCATGATTGAAAAGGCGTTCATGACGCTGGGATTGTTTCTGGTGCTCCCTTTTGGGGTTATGGCATTGCTTTATTTTCAAGTAGGCGCGGCCTTATTTTCGTTTGCCATCAATGGTTGGTTCAGCGGAAAACAAATTCATTACACATTGGTACAACAGCTTCGCGATTTTTTGAAAATATTTTTACTTGCTGCGACCCCTGGATTGGTCATATGGCTGTTTTTAAACAATTCAAATTATTTGCAGAGTGATTTTTTGATTATATTATTTGCAACGATTTTTTATGTTCTTAGCTACGGCATCTTATTGCTGCTGTTTGAAAAAAGCATTTTGAGGTTCATGAAAGACACTCTCAAACCTAATAGATAAGTAAGGATACATGGTAACAGCTAACCCATTAATGAACAAACTCAATATAAAGAATATTTGTGTCTTGGATACGTCCATTGCTACCGCGAATGTGGGCGATGAAATTATCATGGATGCCGTAAACAGGGAGCTCTATAAAACATTTCCAGAAGGAAGGTTTTTGAGGATTCCCACCCACGAGCGCATTTATAAGGCTTCCATTTCCTACATCCGAAAATCAGATTATACCCTGCTTGGAGGCTCCAATATCTTGTCATCAGAGATGAATAAATATAGGCAATGGAAAATAGCGTTGCCAAAAGCACTCCTGATCAAGAAAAAGGTCATTACCATGGGAGTAGGGTGGCGGGAATACCAAACCCCTGCCAATGGCTACACACGCAAATTACTGTCACTGCTTTTGAACGATCAATACCTCCATTCGGTAAGGGATAGTTACACCGAAAACTATCTGAAAGAAATAGGAATACACAATGTTATCAACACTTCTTGTCCTACCATGTGGGAATTGACGCCCGCGCATTGTGAAAAGATTTCCAGGAATCCTTCCGATACGGTCGTTTTTACCCTCACCGATTACAAAGAAGAAGTCCCCGCTGATACCTTAATGGTGAATACGCTTTTGGACAATTTCAAAAACGTCTATTTTTGGGTACAGGGCAAAAACGATTTACCCTATTTAAAAAAGTTGGATCTGCCTGAAGCTAGCAGGATACAGATTATTCCTCCAAGCCTTAGGGCTTATGACGCTTTTCTCGACAACAACGATACCGACTATGTAGGGACAAGACTTCATGGAGGGATAAGGGCGCTGCAAAAAAAGAAACGAAGCCTAATTGTGGGCATCGATAACAGGGCTATCGAAAAGAAAAAAGATTTTAATGTTCCGGTGCTGGAACGAGCGCATATTTCAGCATTGAAAAGTACCATACAGTCTTCGTTTTCTACTCAAATAAATCTTCCAATGGAGAAGATCAATACGTGGAAGCAACAATTTGTGTAAGATGAAAATCATACGATTGACGACCTTTTTGGATTATGGGGGAATTGAAACAAAAATGGCCAACCTGTCCGTAGCGGAAGACACGAATAATGAATGGATTTTTTGTGCTTTGGGAAAAGGAGGTGGTGCCTCCAAGACCATAGCCCAGCAAAATAAAAGGGTATGTTGTTTTGAGCGTAAACATAAAATTCCGTCCTTGGGGACGATTGCAGTTTTGTATCGCTTTTTTAAAAAGGAAAAACCACAAATAGTGCACACTGCAGGAGCTGAGGCCAATTTTCACGGAATCATTGCGGCACGGCTCGCTGGGGTGCCTAAAATTATTTCTGAAGAAATCGGAATTCCAGCACACAGTACCCTTGCCAAACTGCTATTTTCCTGGATTTACCGTATTTCAAACTTTGTAGTTGGTGAATCAAATACTGTTGTGGAATTCCTAAAAGAAAACTACAAACTCCCTGAAGCGAAGACCAAAGTAATCCATAATTTTGTTTTGTTTCCCAAGCTGGAAGCATTCCGTAACGACTTGTTTCCCAAGGACAGGGTCAACCTGGTTTCCCTTTCCAGATTGGAGGCCGTTAAAAACCTTGAAGGTGTTTTACATGCGGTACAGCTATTGGTGAACGAATCGTATCCCATACACTACCATATCGTAGGAAGTGGTACCAGCGAAGCTTCTTTAAAAAAAATGGTCCATGACCTTGCAATAACTGAACACGTTACTTTTTGGGGGTTTCAGGAAAAACCTTTTCCGTTTTTGCGCAGCGCGGAGGTCTTTATCCTGAATTCATTTTCCGAAGGCTTTTCCAACTCGCTTTTGGAAGCCATGTACGCCGGGACTCCTTCTTTGAGTACACAGGTGGGAGCTGCCAATGAGATTTTGGAAGACGGTAAAAATGGTTGGGTAATTCCGGTCAATGACGGTATGGCGCTGTATGAAAAATTGAAGGAACTACTCATTTTGGACAAACCAAGGCTTCAGCAAATTGGATTGGAAGGCCAAAAAACGGTTTTAGAAAATTATTCCCTTCAGGGACACCTTGAAAAGCTAATGGAACTATACCGCAAATGAGGAAAGTATTGTTCATAACATGGGACGGACCCCAAACCAGTTACCTGGAAGGCTTGTTTTTGCCAATTTTTGGGGCCGTTTCAGAAAAAAGTGATTTTCATTTCCATGTGATGCAATTTGGCTGGGCAGATGCTTCCAAGCAGGCTGTTATTCTAAAAGCGGCCGAATCGGTAGGAATTCCTTACACATTCATCTCGGTTCATCGAAAACCTTTGGTAACCCTTGGCACTGCTTTTACCATTTTTAAAGGAAGTCGTGTCATTACGGATTATTGTAATAAAAATGGGATCGATATCCTTATGCCACGTAGTACATTTCCGGCAATGATGGTGCTTCGGATGAAAACCAAACTGCCCATCGTTTTTGATGCCGATGGGCTCCCATTGGAGGAACGACTCGATTTTTCTGGACTTTCGGCAAAAAGCAAACAGTACCTCTTTTTGAAATCGAAAGAACGCCAAATGCTGTTCCAGGCGCATCACATCATCACGCGATCGCAAAAAGCCATCGATTGGCATTTGAAGGCATTCCCTTCTTTGGACGCCGCAAAATTTTCGGTAGTCATCAATGGGCGCGATGCCGAACGTTTCCGTCCCAATGATGAAAAAAGAAAGCAGTTTCGGAAGGAACTTGGCATTCATGAAGATGACGAGGTGTTTGTGTACTGCGGATCGCTTGGACCGCAGTATGGGTGGTCCCAGATGATGGCCGTTTTTGAAGGCTACCGACACCTAAGACCCAAGTCGTTGTTTTATATTTTAACCGGAAATATGGAATATGCTCACCAGAATGTGCCAAAACATCTAGCATCCAGCAGCATCATCCGTAAGGTTTCTTTCCAGGAAGTACCCAAATACCTTAATATGGCAGATGTAGGGTTTGCCATAAGGGAACCCCTTCCCAGCATGAAAGGTGTTGCTCCCATTAAATTGGGCGAATACTTATTATGCGGTCTTTTTGTGGTGGCTTCAAAGGGTATTGGGGATACCGATCGCATTCTGGAAAAAGTTCCGGGAAGTATCGTATTTGATCACGATCAGGACGGTGCCGTGGAAGAAACCGTTCAAGCACTTCTAAATCGTACTTTTGACTATCGCGAAGCAAATCGCAAGGTGGGTGTTGCCTATTTTTCGCTGGCGGAAAGTGCGGCATCCTACCTTAGGGCATTAAACAGGATTGTATGAAAGTATGCTACTTTACCAAATATTCAAGGAAAGGGGCCAGCAGCCGTTTACGGAGCTTTCAATACTTTCCGGGTTTGAAAAGTACGGGGGTTGAAGTTTCATCTTCGGTCTTGTTTGACGATGCCTACATTCAAAAAAAATACCGTGGCGGGTTCCCCGTTTTGCAAGTGATAAGGGCGTATTTTAATAGGACATGGCGCTTGCTTTCGTCGCGAAAGTTTGATGTAATTGTCATTGAAAAAGAGCTTTTTCCTTACTTACCGCCTTTTTCCGAATGGCTATTGAAAGTTTTTGGGATTCCGTATGTATTGGATTTTGATGATGCTATTTTCCACAATTATGATAAAAGCACCAATGCATTGGTACGGTTGTTTTTTCAGAAGAAAATCGACAAGATCATGAAATGGAGCAGTGGGGTCGTGGTAGGTAATGATTACCTCAAAAACCGTGCAATTGAAGCAAAAGCGGGGTTTATAACACTCATTCCTACCGTAGTCGACCTCAAACGGTATGAGGAATCCAATCATTCCCATAACCCTAAGGAAAGAATGGTAATTGGTTGGATTGGATCCCCATCAACTTTTCAATACTTGCGTCAAATCGAAGCAGTGTTGGAAAAGGCTGTTTCCCAATGGAACGTAGCCATTTGCATTGTTGGTGCTAATGAATCGCTTTCGTTTCAAGACCACGTAAGCTATGTCGACTGGACTGAAAATACCGAGGTTTCCAGTATTATGAATTTTGATGTCGGAATTATGCCCTTGGACGATTCGCCTTGGTCAAAAGGAAAATGCGCCTATAAACTTATTCAATACATGGCCTGCAAATTGCCGGTAATAGCATCTCCTGTAGGTGCCAACAAGGAGGTTGTTGCCCATGGAATAAATGGCTATCTTGCCGCTACGGAAGCAGCATGGTTGGAATGCATAGGCGATTACCTTCAAAACCCTTCAAAGCGGGAGGAACATGGAAAAAAAGGTTTTGAAAAAGTGCAGAAAGAGTACAACTTGGATCAAGCCACCAAGCGCTGGCTTGGAGTATTAAAAAAAGTTTCAAAATCATAGCCTTCGATGTTATTGGATATTTTCATCATCACTACCATCTTCATTGCAGGATTCGAAATTAAATTTTTTTTTCGAAAGCTATTGGATGCCAACGACCGAAAGGTTTTGAACCTCCTTTGGCTATACCACGTAGTAATTTCACTAACTTTTATAGCCTATGTAAGCCAAAGTGGCGGGGATACTTTGGGTTATTGGTTTAATGTGAAACATTTTGAGGCATACGATTTAAATTACTACTATTCCTTGGGTATTGGTACCACGTTCATGTACGTGATTAATTACTTTCCGAGCAAAATACTGGAGTTAAGTTTTATGACAGGGTCGTTCCTATATGCCTTTTTGGGGTATGTGGGCATTTTGCTTTTCTATATCATTTTTAAACAAAAGGCAGCATCCCAAGTGCGTTTGTTTGGGGTGAAATTGTTTCCCTACCTTTTTTTCTTGCCAAACCTGCATTTTTGGTCTTCAGGAATTGGGAAGGATTCCATTTTGTTTTTTTGTATTGCGGTTTTCTTCTATGGAATGCTGCGGCCCAGAAAGCATCTGGTGTCGATGGTGTTGGTCCTGTTGCTTTCCTATTTCATTAGGCCTCACATTACATTTTTTTTACTGATATCTTTTGGTTTGGGCTTTGTCCTCGATGGGAAACTGCGCAGCTATCAAAAAATACTTTTGCTGTTGCCGCTTTTTTTGATATTGGTTTTTTCTTTGCAAAATGTGCTTACGTACCTTCGAATAGAAGATCTTGATTTCAACAGCCTTAATAATTTTGCCGAAGACAAAGTTTTGAAATTAAGCCGTAGCCATACCGATTCGGCCATTGATCTGTCCAACTATCCTTATCCGTTAAAAGTATTCACCTTTTTGTACCGCCCGCTCTTTTTCGACATCAATGGGGTGCTGGCTATTTTTGCCTCTGTTGAAAACCTAATTTTGCTAGTGCTCACCCTTCGACTGCTAAGGGCCAATCCTTTTAAACTATTTCGGAAATCGGATTATTTTTTTAAATCGATGCTCATTTTTTTCTTGTTGGGCACCTTGTCGTTTTCCCTGATCCTTGGAAATTTGGGCATCATGCTTCGGCAGAAAAACATGTTCATTCCAGCTTTGCTTTTTATTTGTCTTTGGTCCTTTTCAAAGCAACTGAAGATTCGTGAAGCCGTGCATTCAAAAACTAAGGAAACGGTGTTATGAAGGTCTTGTTTGTGATCAATAGTCTGGCTACAGGCGGGGCCGAAAAAATCATCCTCGACCTCATTCCTTCCTTAACCGAAAATGGAGTTGTGGTAAAACTTTTGCTATTGGACGACAGTCCAACCCCCTTTTTGGAAACATTAAAAAAACAAAACGTTTGCCAAATTGTAGGCATAGGATCGGGCAGGGTCTACAACCCGTTGCTGGTGTTTCGAATGGCACGTCATTTTAAAGGGATCGATTTGGTGCATGTGCATCTATTTCCTTCCCTGTATTGGGCTGCACTGGCAAAAGTGGTTTCCTGGAGCAGGATTCCTATGGTTTTTACCGAGCACAGTACCTTCAATCGAAGACGAAAAAAATGGCTTTTTCGGATCACCGATTTATTCATGTACCGAAAATACAGCTGCATTGTGGCCATTTCAACAGAAGTCAAACTCTACCTAAAAAAGCACCTCAAGCACGGAGCAGTTAAATTTAAGACCATTCAAAATGGGGTACACCTCGATCTTTTTAGAAACGCAATCCCCTTAGACCGTTCGTTATTTGTAACTAAAACTAAAGATAAAATCATTGTGATGATCGCTCGGTTCTCTGCAGAAAAAGATCATGAAACCCTTCTCAAAGCGGTTCCTTTTTTCCATAAGGCCGTAACGGTATTGTTAGTGGGCGATGGACCAAGGTTGTCTAAAATGAAGGAACTCACACAGCTTCTTGAAATCGAGGATCGGGTGCGCTTTTTAGGAACCAGGGAGGATGTTCCCAATATTTTAAAAATGGCCGATATAGCCGTTTTGTCCTCCAACCACGAGG
>DJVA01000011.1 GCA_002440705.1 Flavobacteriaceae bacterium UBA6268
GGGGTTACTTCCAAAGTAGGTAAAGGAGCTTCCTTAGCTTCCGCAATGCTGCAAAAGCTGGAAGGCATTGGGAGTAGTGCCTATTTTGAATTGATCGCGGATGCCATCCTTCCCAAAAATCAGTACCGCATCAAGCGTTACAACGAACAGTTGGAAGAGGATTTTGACGGAATTTATTTTTCGGAAACTTTTGATCCCACAAAGCCGCATCAATTTACCTACGATTCGCATTGCGCCTATTGCCATATCATTCAGGAGGGGGTGAAGCTAAAACTGGATGTGGTCCAGCCCTTTTCGGAGGGTACAAAAAAATCGATTCAGACCTCACTGGGCAATTTTCCAAAGGCTTCCTTGTAGCTCTTCGAAAAATAGGAGAGGTTGGAATAGCCTACTTGGTAAGCTATTTCCGAAATCGAAGCGGTTTTTTGTTCCAAAAGTTCTTTGGCCCTGGCAAGCCTAAAATCCCTTATCAAATGGTTGGGGGATTTTCCGATGAGTGTTTTTAATTTCCGGTTCAACTGCGAACGACTGAATCCAACTTCGGCTGCTAAATCTTCAACGGTATAAAACTCGTTGGCCATATGATCTTCCACGACTTGCAATACTTGATTGATAAATCGTTCGTCCATGGAAGTAAGTGTAACTTCCGAGGGAGCAATTTTCAATTCAGCGCTAAACTTTTGCCGTAAAAGTTCCCGTTGGGTTATTAAATTCTGGACCCTAATGGACAACTCCCGCCCATCGAAAGGCTTGGTGACGTAATCATCGGCCCCAGTTTCCAACCCTTCAATCCGATCGCTTTGCTCGGCCTTAGCGGTTAAAAGGATGACGGGGATGTGTGACGTCTTTACGTCTGTTTTAAGTTTTTGACACAATTCCATGCCATTCATATTGGGCATCATTACATCGCTAATGACCAAATCGGGAATTTCAATTTGTGCCATTGAAAAGCCTTCTTTGCCATCTTTGGCAGTCAGGATCTTGAATTTGCCCAGCAGTTGCTCGGCAATGTATTGCCGTAAATCGGGATTGTCCTCTACGACCAATACCAACGGTAACTCCGAGTCCTTTGCGATCGCTTCGGTGGTAGCTTCTTTTTCGGGGAACAGGTAGGCTTCCGTCCTATTTTCGGATGCATTTTGGATTTTAAGTTCAAAAATTTCCTCACTCCTGAATTCCGATTTCTTGTAAGGAAGCACCACCTTAAAAGTCGTTCCTGATTCTTCAATACTATCCACACTGATTTGTCCATGGTATAGCTCAACTAGCTCTTTAACCAGTGCCAAGCCAATGCCTGTACCCTGATCTTGGGTGGATTCGGTTTGGTAAAAGCGATCGAAGATGTTATCGATTTCCGTTTTGGAAAGCCCCTTTCCGGTGTCTGAGATACGTAGCTTGATGACTCCCTGGGAATCTTCTACATGAACGGACACCTCACCGTGTTCCGGGGTAAATTTTAAGGCATTGGAAAGCAGGTTTACCACAATTTTTTCCAACTTGTCTTTGTCAAAATAGGCCTCATTTATTTCTTTGGGAAAATGGGTCTGAAACCTAATGTGTTTGAGTTCTGCAAGGCTTTCAAAAGAGAACACTATGGAACGGATAAATGGGATTAGGGGTCCTTTCGATACCTGTAAGTTCATTTTTCCCTGGTCCAATTTGGAGAGGTCCAATATTTGATCCACCAAATTTTGAAGCCTAAGGGCATTTCGCTTCATTACTTTTAAGTGCTTTCCCTTTACGGGAACTTCGGTAGTATCTTCCAAGATTTCGGCAGCCGGGATGTTTTCCAAAGACTGATTGATGGGACCCAGTATAAGAGATAATGGCGTACGGAATTCGTGCGAGATGTTGGCAAAGAATTTGGACTTTATGGCGTCGATTTCTTTTACTTTTTCTACTTCACTTTTGGCGCGTTCACTTAACTGTACTTTTCGGGCAATGGCCAAAGAAAGCACTAACATAAAACCCAATTGGCTTATCACCCAAGGGTTGAGTGACGAGGAAAAAGGAATGATGCCCAAGTTCCACAAAATTCCCAGCATACCAAATACGAACATCCACCCCGTGGCAATCACAATGTAACGGATTAAAATATTTTTATAAAATGCCAAACGCACCACAATGGCCAAAAAAGCAATGAAACTGATTGCAGCAATAAAATTTTCGGATGGGTAATAAAGGTTGGGCTTAATCCGGAAGAACAAAAGGAAAAAAGCACTGAAAATAACCATCATATAAATAATGATGCTAGTTGCTTTGTAGAGGGTTTTGTTGAGCGCTTTTAGATTGATAAATGCCCTCATAAAAATCAACAACATGCAAATGGAGGGCAAGGCGGTTAAGATCCAGAGCACTTCAACCCATATAGGATGCTCGGGAAAAAAGACTTCAACGATGTACAAATCGGAAGTGAGTAGCTGGTAATGGACTGCGCGAAGCAGAAAGACTACCGATAAATAGAGGTAGGACTTTTCCTTGGTAAAAAAAAAGAAAAATAAAATGTAAAAACCCAGAATAAAAGAACTGCTGGATAGTATGGTTTGAAAAGTGTCATAATGGGTTTTTATAGGGAGGGATAGTTCCCTTAGCTCGAGCATCGGAAAAATTTTATCCTTATCGAACGCTTGTATGTAAACGGTTATGGGAACTCCTTGTTGAATTGGCAACTCAAAGCTATTTACCGTAACTGGAAAAGGTTGATCCTTTAAAGAAGCAGGGACATATACACCGGTTTTGGTGGTTTTGAAAAGCTTATTGTGTTGTACCAAAAAGACATTGACGCTGTCCATGGCCGCAATATCCTCGAACTCTTGGGTATTTCTTTTGAAAAGGATAGAGGCATTTTCAATAGCCACATCTGGATTCAACGTAATTTTAAGCCATGCGCTTTTCTGGTCTTCAATGATGCTGTCTTTTAACTGCTGAAAGGCATATTTTTCAGGAAAAGACAATAGGTCTTCAATGGTAATTGTTGCCGCTTGATTTTGAAGAATTTTGGTTTTTCCAAATAAGCTTTGAGTACGATTGTTCCCTTTGACCGTAAAAACGGCTGTGGTGTCAACATCCCCTTCCTGCGACCAACAAAAAACAGGAATTGAAAACAGGAGAAATAGAAAAAAACCAAATGTCCTAAACTGACGAAATTTCACGGTTGGTTGTTTTTGGAAAGTTAAGATACTAAAAACAGTGCTTGCCTTGGCAAACACTGTTTTTTTTTGAGTTCAATTTATTTTGCTTCAGCGTACCAAGAGGCGTACATCACCTCTATGGGCATGGGAGCATTCTTTTTGATTTCTTCGTTCTGGAAAGCTTCCAAATCCAAGTTGTGGAACGAAACAATTTTCCATACCCCTTGGTTTTTTTGGAGTACCATGGAAATGACCACTTCGGGATCTTTTGGCCGCGCTTCATTTTGGTTGACCACCGCACCAAAAATATGGACTAGTGCAATGTCTTTGCTCAAAAACTTGATTTTGTCGATGGTATAAAACAATTGGGTGCCTTTGTAAAAGGTGCTGAAAATTTGATTGTGCCCTTTTGCATTGTTTTCAACGGACAAGTTTTTCATGTAATACCCGTTCCAAACAATGAAGTCGTGGGGTTCGGCAAAGGCACTTGCAAAGGTTTCTCCACTTCCGGAGTTCCACCCTTGTTGTAACAGGTGCACCGTGTTTTTGATGTCTTGCTCATCCTTGCTGGATTGCGCACTAACGGAATTTGAAATGATTGCGATAATGAAAATAAATGCTAATTTTTTCATGATAATTGGTTTTTAAAAAATTTGAATTAATAATTGGTTGAAAAAGGCTGGGAAGCCCAGCGGTTCACCTCGAAACTTACTTGTTGTGAAGCGTAGTCCCAAGTGTATTGTATAGTGTAATAGCTGGCGTAAATCAATAGTATGCCCAAGGAAACCATTAAGAAGGTACTTAGGTAGGTTTTGATAGTTGCTTTAATTTCAATTTGATTGTTCATGGCGTTGGTTTTACTTCATTTTGTTGAATGATTGTGGGGTCAAAAGTAAAACCGCAATTCAAGAAGGGGTATAAAGAATTGGGCATGGATTAACACATTTGACGCAGGATATCAAATTGCGCCAAAAGTGGCATTCTTTGCTTTAAATTTGGTACTGTGGGGAGAGGTTCCTTAGTTCATCGCAAAGGGAACACTTAGTTTAAATAGGGGGATGCCTACTTCAATTTCGGCAAAAGGGGTGGTCATTATGTAATGGCCTTGCATGGATCCAAAAGGAGCAGTTAAAAGGCAACCGCTTTTGTAGGTATGGATTTCCCCTGGGGCCAAAACGGGTTGTCTGCCAATAACTCCCTTGCCTTCAACTATTTCCGTTTTGTTCAATGCATCCTTGATGAGCCAATAACGCGAAAGGAGTTGTACTTTTTGGTTGCTATTGTTTTCGATGACAATTTCGTACGAAAATGCATATTGCTTCCGGATGTCCGTAATGATCGCCCCTTCAAAATGGGTATCGACCGAAACTTTGATGTTATGGGTTACCTGTTGTACCATCCTCAATAAATTGCAGCGGTAATGGCAAAGAAAATAAGCGCGGCAAAAATCATCCCAATGCCAAAAACCGTATTTAAAAATACATATTTTACTAATGTGATGAATCTATTTTGTTTGTAAAAGTTGCGCAGGGCCTTGTAAAAATAAAATGGACCTATCAAAATAAACAGCAACCCAGAGAAGATGCTATCGCCCATAATCGTGTCGGGGATGGCAAAAATCAGCAAAGCCAAAAACACAAAACCAAAAATGTGGAAAATAAACACCAAGTGTTCCATGTAGTTGTACTTTTTTTTGGAATAAATCAACCAAAAGAACAACGCAAAGAAGGGGGCAAAGAAGAACAGGAAGAAGGGAATCTTTCCCAGTAGGTAATTCACAAATCCAAAAGGATCTTCCTTAATCCGGTCGATGGAATCATTTTTGGAATAAAGCCAGCGATTAAATCGTGTGTTTTTATGATTCAAGCTGTCCAGGGCTTCTGTGGGGTTTTTTATTTTACTCGAATTGTAAAAGCTACGATACGAGTCAAATCGTTTCACCAATCGATTGCCCCAGGAAAGGGTGTCCAAAGCCTCTTCGCTAATGATGGGTTCCTCATTGTTTTGATTCAATGGAATGGTATCACCATTAACGACCAAGGTGTCCTTGGATAATGTCATTTGTTGTCCTTGTGGTAAATTTTGAGTATTTAAGGTTACAATGTTATCGTTAATTTTTATAGGCTTGTCATTTTGGTTCCAGTTTACAATATTGTTATTTCCTCCCGAAAAGGTAGAAATGATTCCCTGGATCAAAAAGTAGATAATGGAAACGCTTAAGTAGAAACGAAAGGGGTTGGCATATTTCAGGCGTTGCCCGTGCACATAATTCCTGCTGATGGTCCCCGGTTTGAAAAGTAGGTCCCGCACCGTGTAGCGCAAACGCGAATCGTAGGTAAAAATACTGCTGAAGAACTCCTTGAAAAAATCACTGAGTGCCAACTGCTTTTTGGAATTTAACTGGCCGCAGTAGGAGCAATAAATATCGCTTAAATCCAAAGGGTGCCCACAATTGAGGCATTCCACCCCACGGTATTTGGTGGCTTTTCTTCCTGAAGTAACGTCTGGAAGGTTCTGGCTCATAGCATAAAAATAAGGAAACTTCCTTAATCTTTAAGCACCAAAGCAAATTGAGGTTAGTTGTTGGTAATGATGCTGGAGTTTCCTTTGCCCATCCCTATGATGCGGTCATATCGTTCTCCAGGCCCACGGTAATAGACCAAAACCGTATAATCGTTTTCGGTTTGCCAAAAGTTACCGCCGATGGCACCTTGGTCGATGCTGCCATCGCGGTCCACCACAACAAAGCGGTAATTGTAAAAACCCTGTTTGAAAAGACGGGTGTTACGGAACGTATCCGTTTCCTCATCATATTTCATGTAAGTGCTTTCGTCGATGGTCCAGTTGTTAAAATTTCCATAGATATGGATCTCCTTATCCCCAATGTCCTCATAATACTTCAGTGCAAAGTGCATGCGGATGTACTCGGCTTCAATGGCTTGATTTTCTGTATAAAGGGCTCTAACCACAAAATTTCCGTTGATGTCGGGATAATACGTATAAGGTTTGTCTGCACGGGAAAGCTTGGTATACAGGTAATGGTCGAAGAGGTCATTTTGCTCGATATATCGAATCCCATTATTGGCAACACGGGCTTCTTTAGTATCAAAATTAAAAAATTCATTTCCTGCCCAAAAAGAGGATTCCTGATCGTATCGGTAAATAAGCTCCGACCCTAAGGTGTATTGTGGTTTTAAATCGGTGATGGCTGTTTTTAAATTGCTGTTCTGAAGTACTAAAGTTTTAACGCTTTGTTTAGGGTTGATAAGGGGCTGGTTGTTTGAGTTGATGGTAAATTGTACACTTTGTTTCGAATCGATGTATTTAAAATCCCTAGAGCGTTTTATTTCTACACCTACACCTACTTGGTCTTCCACCACCATG
The DNA here is from genome assembly GCA_002440705.1 of Flavobacteriaceae bacterium UBA6268. Lineage (GTDB taxonomy): Bacteria > Bacteroidota > Bacteroidia > Flavobacteriales > Flavobacteriaceae > DJVA01. The sequence continues at coordinate 6,516 of DJVA01000011.1, forward strand.
AATTTTCGGGTAAATACCAATTGGCCCTCATCGTTGTAGATGCTAATGAGGTAATTTCCACTTTTACGCACGCCGCGGGTTTCGCGATTGGGGATGGCGAGGCTGTAATGCGAATAAAGCTGTAGGGTATTCAGCGAGTTTTCATAGGTTTCTATGCGCACGTCATCAAATCCGTCCAGGTATTCTCCTTTAGACAAATCACTTTCACTCCAATCAAAATTGTGATGGGTAATTTTATAGTAATAATCTTCTTCATTTCCATTGATGTCGTCAAAAGAAAGTACCAACCGTTGTCCAAGATTGATGATAGGAAGTTGGCTTTGTTGGGTATTGCCTTTAAACTGAACAGTGCGTATGAAATAGGGTTCAACCTTCTCAACAATTTGGGCATTTAGGTGGAGAAGTCCTCCAAAGAATAGTGCAAACCAGAGGATGTTTCGTTGCATGCAAAAATATTTGTGGCTAAAGATACACAAATTTTGTGCCTTCCCTGAAAACGAAAACGGTATCGATTGGATTTCCCAGAAAATTATAATTAATTATTATGCAAAGCAGCTTTTAATTCATAAATTTGCGCACCCAAAAATCCGACGCTAACGGATTGGGTTCAAAAGAGAACTTTAACACAAGTATTCCATGTCCAAAGACATTAAGATTAGAAAAGGTCTTAATATTCATCTTAAAGGCGAAGCTGCAAAAACCCTTTCCAAAGCACCCCGTTCAAGAACCTTTGCCATCAGACCTAAGGATTTTCATCTCATCACCCCAAAAATGGTTGTCAAAGAAGGCGCCAAAGTACTGGCTGGCGATGTGTTGTTTTATTCAAAAAACCATGAAGCCATTAAGTTTGTAGCTCCGGTTAGCGGTACTTTGACCCGCATCGAACGAGGAGCCAAACGGGTGATAACAGAACTTTTGATCGAGGCAGACATTCAGGATTCTTACAAGGATTATGGGGTGTTGAAACCTGATACCGCCGATGCCAAGACCATTAAGGACCTATTGCTCAATGCGGGCTGTTGGCCTTTTGTAAAGCAGCGCCCTTACGATGTTATTGCCAATCCTGAAAGTACACCCTCCAACATATTTATTTCCGGGCTATCGACAGCTCCTTTAGCAGCCGATTTGGACTTTGCCCTCTCTGGTAAGGAAGCCGAATTGCAAGCAGCGGTATCGGCCTTAAGCAAATTAACGGAAGGTTCCGTCCATATTGGGGTAGCAAAAAAGGGAAATTCCCCTTTCCGGAATTTACAGCATTGCCAGATTCACGAAGTGAGTGGCCCGCATCCGGCTGGAAATGTGGGGACACAAATTGCCAAGATTGCACCCGTTAACAAAGGGGATGTGGTTTGGACCCTTGCAGCACAGGATTTGGTTATTATTGGGGAGTTGCTCCTCACAGGAAAATTTAATGCAGAAAGAATTGTGGCTCTAGCAGGGGCTTCGGTGAAATCCCCTAAATACTATACCACCAAAATAGGAGCAGAGGTGGCCACTTTTGTCTACGATTCTGGCCTCTCTGACGATCATTCCCGAATCATTAGTGGTGATGTGCTTACCGGAACCCAGATCAATCCTAAAGGTCATTTGGGTTATTATGCCAATACAGTATGTGCCATCCATGAAGGAGACGATTACGAGTTTTTTGGATGGTCCAAACCCGTGTTTAAAAAAATATCTACCACCAGGGCGTTGACCTTCTCTTGGTTGACTCCCAACAAGGCTTTCGATTTGGATACGAACACTAATGGGGAGCACCGCGCTTTTGTCGTGACTGGGAATTATGAGGAAGTCTTTCCCTTGGACATTTACCCAATGCAAATTCTGAAGGCATGCATGGTCAAGGATTTGGATCAAATGGAAGCATTGGGCATGTACGAAGTGGCTCCCGAGGATTTTTCGCTTACAGAATTTGTGTGTGTGTCGAAGCAACCCCACCAAAAGATCATTAGGGACGGCTTGGACTTAATGTATAAAGAAATTGGATAATGATTCATTTTGAAAAAATGAAAAATAGTTAGTATATGGGATTGAAACAAAAATTACATACGCTTAAGGAAAAGTATAAAGGCAAAAAGATTGCACCTGCGTTCAATGCTCTGCATACTTTTTTGTTTACCCCAAACGATACCACGCACGGAGGAACCCATATCAAGGCTGCCGATGATTTGAAAAGGACCATGAATACGGTCATTCTTGCGCTGCTTCCTTGTTTGGTATTCGGAATTTTTAATGCAGGGTATCAATACCATTTGGCCACCCATGAAATTAGTGCAGCTTCCAGTGGCTTTTTCAGTTCCGAATTTTGGAATTGGGCCAATTTTGCTGTGGGAGCATGGAAGGTCATTCCTCTGGTCCTTGTGTCTTACGGGGTAGGATTGGCAATTGAATTTGTCTTTGCAGTCATCAAAAAGCACGAAGTAGAGGAAGGATATCTAGTAACCGGGATGTTGGTGCCGCTTATTGTTCCTGTAGACATTCCCCTTTGGATGTTGGCCGTGGCCGTGGCTTTTGGTGTTATCATTGGGAAGGAGGTTTTTGGAGGAACCGGGATGAACATCCTTAACCCCGCCCTTACCATCCGTGCTTTCCTGTTCTTTGCCTACCCAACCTGGATGAGTGGAGACAAGGTTTGGGTGCATGGTGCTGTGGAGCGCGCCAATGAATTGGCTGCTGGGATGAAAGTAGATGCCATTTCGGGGGAAACCATTTTAGGGAGTCTAGCACAAAACAAAGCATTGAGTTATGATACTATGGATATGTTCCTAGGATTCATACCCGGTTCGGTGGGAGAAACATCGACCATTTTGATCCTATTGGGAGGGCTCTTTCTCATCTTCTCAAAGATTGGAAGCTGGCGCATTATGGTATCTGCAGTATTAGGAGCCTTGACCATGGGATTCATTTTCAACAATGTTGTGGATGCAGGTTGGATTAGCGAGGGAAGCAAATTCTTTGGTTTAATGAGTTTGGAATTTTGGAAACACCTCATCATTGGGGGCTTGGCTTTTGGTATTGTCTACATGGCGACCGATCCGGTAACAGCCTCACAAACCAACAAAGGAAAAGTGATTTATGGTTTTTTGATAGGGCTGATATCGGTCCTGATCCGTGTGTTTAACCCTGCCTATCCGGAAGGAGTAATGCTTGCAATCCTTTTAATGAACGTATTTGCACCTACCATCGACCATTATGTGGTTCAGGGCAATATCAACCGAAGAATGAAACGTCTAAAAGTTAAAAATACCTAATAATATGGCTCTTAACACAGATAAGAACAGTTATACCATCATTTTTTCCATTGTTATGGTTGTGGTGGTTGGGTCCTTGCTAGCTTTTGTGGCTCAGGTTTCAAAGCCAACAATTAAGGAGAATCAGCGCATCGAAATTCAGCAAAACATCCTCTATGCTATGGGCGTTAACAATAATGATGATGGAAGTATGGAGTTTGTTCCTGCCAAAGACGCAGGAAAAGAATTTTCCAAATACATTACCAAGCAACTGGTCATTCAAAATGGGGAAGTGAGTGAAGATGATCAGGCCTATCTTATCGATTTGAAAAAGGAGAAGAATTTAGCCAAGGATCCCGGCTATTCCAGAAGATTGCCTCTTTTTGTTGGAGAAAAAGACGGTAAA
>DJVA01000087.1 GCA_002440705.1 Flavobacteriaceae bacterium UBA6268
GTAGGATGGATTGGAGGGTAGGGAGCACCCGTTTTAATTCTTCCGATTCGGGAATGTCCGATGCGCCCGGTCTGGAACTGTAACCTCCCACATCCAAAAAAGTCGTTCCCTCACTAATCATCTGTTCCACTTTAAGCAATAGGGCCTTTTCATTTTTTAAACTTCCTCCATCATAAAACGAATCTGGGGTTGCATTCACAATGCCCATAACTTTGGGGGTTTTGAGGTCGACAAGCCTTCCATTGCAATTGAGGGTCATTGGGATTTTTTAAATTGATTTATTTGAGCGAAATTTACACAAAATTGAACAGACCGAATGTCCAAAACCACAAAACAGTACGATACCGTCATCGAAACGTGCAGAACGTTATTCATCAATAAAATGAAAGATTACGGTAGTGCTTGGCGCATCCTGCGATTGCCGTCGCTTACCGATCAAATTTTTATCAAAGCACAGCGCATCCGAAGCCTTCAGCAAAACAAGGAACGCAAAGTGGATGAAGGTGAAGTTTCGGAATTTATTGGCATCATCAATTACGCCATTATTGCCCTTATCCAGTTGGAAAAAGGGGTTGTGGAGCAACCCGACCTGGCTCTTGACGAGGCCGTGCAATTGTACGACAAACAGGTTGCTACCACCAAACAGTTGATGCTGGACAAGAACCATGATTATGGGGAAGCCTGGCGCGATATGCGTGTAAGTTCCCTCACCGATTTGATTTTGCAAAAACTACTTCGTGTAAAGCAGATCGAAGACAATCAAGGGAAGACATTGGTAAGCGAAGGGATTGATGCCAATTATCAAGACATGATTAATTACAGTGTTTTTGCACTGATACATTTGGGCGAATAAATTGAATAGATGAAATACGTAGTAAACATTTGTAGGGCTTTAGTAGGAGTGCTTTTTATCATCAGCGGATTGATAAAGTTGAATGATCCCATGGGTTTTTCGTTCAAGCTTCAGGAATATTTTGCGCCCGATGTACTTAACATCGAATTCCTTTCCCCTTATGCCTTGGCCCTAGCTGTTTTTTTAGTGGTTTTTGAAGTGATGCTGGGCATGATGCTCTTGCTGGGATATGCAAAGAGGTTTACCCTCTGGAGTTTGCTAGGTATGATCGTGTTCTTTACCTTCCTTACCTTTTATTCGGCTCAGTTCAACAAAGTAACTGATTGCGGTTGCTTTGGGGATGCAGTAAAGTTGACGCCTTGGGAATCTTTTTGGAAGGATGTGGCCTTATTGGTAATGATCCTAATTCTATATTTCGGACGAAAATACCTCCAACCCATATTCACCAAAAACATTCGAAGTATTGCAGTCTTGATAAGCTTACTGCTTTGTTTCTGGTTGGGCTACCATGTGCTGATGCACTTACCCGTGGTGGATTTCCGCCCATATAAAATTGGTGCCAACATTCCCGATGGGATGGAAGTCCCGAAAGATGCACTTCCCGCCATCATCGAATACCAATGGGAATACGAAATTAATGGAAAAAAGACCGTCATCACCAATACGACCGGGTTGGATCCCCAACCCGAAGGAGGAAAGCGTTTGGGGGTCGAAACCGAATTCATCCGCGAACCTTACGAACCACCCATCCATGATTTTACCATAGAACTTGATGGGAATGATTATGCAGAGGAAATGCTGGCGGAGGACAAACTAATCATGATTATTTCCTATGATTTGGAGCAAGCGGATTGGGAAGGTTTTGAGGGGATCAAAAAATTAACGGATGAGGCGCTATCGAAAGGCTACAAAGTAATTGGGATGTCTGCTTCGGGAGACAACGAAACCAGTAAATTGTTAAGTGAGAAACAATTGAATTTTCAGTTTTACTATACCGATATGACCACCCTGAAAACCATTGTGCGGAGTAACCCCGGGATTCTGGAAGTTCGAAAAGGAACCATTACCCAAAAAATGCACTGGAACGATTTGGGCGCTTTTAAATTCCATTGATTTGTTTCGATATGCCCTAAATAAAATAGGCTATGGGTTGCTTACCTTACTCGGGGTGATGATCGTTATTTTTTTACTGTTCAATTTGCTGCCTGGCGATCCTGCACGCATGATGTTGGGCCAAAATGAAACCGCTGAGCAATTGGCCGTGGTGAAACATAAATATGGATTCGACAAACCCCTGGGAACACAGTTTTTACTTTACCTAAATGACCTTTCGCCCCTTTCTTTCCATAGTAAGCAGAAAGGAGATTACACATTTCTTGCAGTAGGGAAGTACCAAGCCAAACCGCTTTTTGCTTTTGGAAAAACCCAAACCGTACTCAAGTGGCCCTATTTAAGGGAGTCGTTTCAAAAAAATGGAAAGCCCGTTAGCAGTGTTATTGCTGAAACCTTGCCCAATACTGCAATCCTTGCTGTTTCCGCTATTGCCATTGCCATGGTATTAGGAATATTTTTAGGAGTCCTATCCGTACTTTTCAAAGACCAGTTTCTGGATCGTTTCATTCAACTGGTTAGTACGTTGGGAATGAGCGTCCCTTCTTTTTTCAGTGCCATATTGTTTGCATGGATTTTTGGTTTTGTCCTTCGGGAATATACCCACCTGAACATGACCGGAAGCATGTATGAGGTCGATGATTTTGGGGAGGGGAAATTTATTCAGTGGAAAAACCTTTTACTCCCAGCCATTGTTTTGGGAATACGCCCCTTGGCAGTCGTCACCCAATTGATGCGCAATTCCTTGTTGGAAACAATGAGCCAAGACTACATCCGGACGGCTAAGGCCAAAGGGTTGTCATTGGCGCGCATCATTAGAAAGCATGCGTTAAAAAATTCGCTCAATCCTGTAGTTACTGCTGTTTCGGGCTGGTTTGCCTCGATGTTGGCAGGAGCCGTATTTGTGGAATACATTTTTGGATGGAACGGTTTGGGAAAGGAAATCGTGGATGCATTAAACACCTTGGATCTGCCTGTAATTATGGGAGCGGTTTTGGTAATAGCCACGCTGTTCATAATTATCAATATAATTGTAGATTTGATCTATGGCTGGTTGGATCCTAAAATCAGTCATTCTTAAAAATACGCCAATGAGAACAAAAATTGTTGCAGGAAACTGGAAAATGAATTTGAACAGGGACGAATCCCTTCAACTAATTCTGGATATTAGCACAGCGATACAACAGCACGACCTTAAGGGCAATAGGGTTATGGTTTTTCCGCCTTTTGTAACTATTGGCTATGTGATGGATTCTGGAAATCGGGACCATCGCATTGAGGTTGGGGCGCAAAATATGCACCAAGAGGAAAGCGGTGCCTATACCGGTGAAGTCGCTGCAAAGATGCTTTCCAATATGGGCGTAAACTCGGTTATTTTGGGTCATAGCGAACGGCGAGAGTATTTTAACGAAACAGATTCCCTACTTAAACAAAAAGTCGATACTGCCCGCTCAAACGGCTTGGAGGTGGTTTTTTGTTTTGGCGAAAAATTGGACGAGCGCAATGCAGGAAATCATTTTGATGTGGTGGAACGCCAATTGGGGGAGGCCCTTTTTCACTTGCCTGGGGATGCTTTTGAAACTATCGTTTTGGCCTATGAGCCTGTCTGGGCTATCGGCACAGGGATGACTGCCACCCCCGATCAGGCCCAGGAAATGCATGCTTTTATCCGTAAAACTCTTGCGAATCGATATTCCGAAAGTTTGTCCAATAAAGTTTCCATTTTGTATGGAGGAAGTGTCAAACCAGACAATGCCACTGAGATTTTTGGAAAACCCGACGTGGATGGTGGATTGATTGGTGGCGCCTCCTTGAAAGCCAACGATTTTGTTGCCATCGTAAAAGCCCTCTAAATGAGCGTTCCTTATTTAGAATTTCATTTCAACATAAAACCACTGGACCCTGGGGTTGAAATTTTGATAGCCGAATTGGGTACCATCGGCTTTGAAAGTTTTGTAGAGCATGAAGAAGGCGTTACGGCCTACATCCAAAAAGGCGATTGGGAAGCGCGGCTTTTGGAGGAAGTTCAGGTATTGAAATCGCCCGAATTTGAAATCGATTACATTGTGAATGAAATTGCCCCGGTCAATTGGAATGAGGCTTGGGAGCAGCACTTTGAACCCATTGTTGTGTCGAATACCTGCGCGGTTAGGGCACCTTTTCACAATCCTTATGGCGTTCCCTTTGAAATTGTCATAGAGCCGAAAATGTCTTTTGGAACGGGCCATCACGAAACCACCTTCATGATGTTGCAGTTTATTTTGGAAAACGACTTTCAAGGAAAACGTGTTTTGGATATGGGTTGTGGTACGGCCGTCTTGGCTATTTTGGCTTCCATGAAAAGGGCAAAAACCCTTGATGCCATAGATATAGACGATTGGTGTGTGGAGAATTCCGAAGAAAATATTGCCAGAAACCAATGCCAAAACATCGCGGTAAAATTGGGCGATGCGACACTACTTCCTTCCCAAAAAATCTACGATACCATTTTGGCCAACATTAACCGCAACATCCTTTTACAGGACATGGAGCGTTATGTTGCTTCCTTGAAAAAGGGCGGGGAACTGTACCTTAGTGGTTTTTACATTGAGGATTTGCCACAGATTAAAGCATGCTGCAATAATTTGGGCTTGATCTTCGTTGAAAATAAGGAAAAAAATAAATGGGTTTCCGCAAAATTTGTACATTAGACGTATGGGTACCAAGGAAAAATACCAAGAGGATCTGGCTATTGCCGAAAAGGAAGACCAAGAAAACCAGATCGTTCTTTATAATGATGACGTAAACACCTTCGACCACGTCATCGAAACCCTTGTGAATACCTGCGAACATACACCCATACAAGCCGAACAGTGTGCCCTCATTGTGCATTATAAAGGGAAGTGTACCGTAAAGTCAGGTTCTTACGAAGACCTAAAGCCCCGTTGCAGCAAATTACTGGATGCGGGTTTGAGTGCCGAAATTGTGTAATAAGTAATTTATTGGCTTGGGGTTTTCTCCCTCCTTTTTGAACTGGCTTTTATTTTTTCAAAAGCGGTCGTTATTTCCAACACGTTTTCAACGCCATCCAAGGCGCATAATTTTTCAATAGTAGCGGCTAACCCATCAAATAACAATTCGCGGTTGGTAGGATTTTTGGGTTTTTTCGACTGGGGAGCCAAAGGAGTTTGGTATCCGCATCCCTCCAAAAAAGCCTTTTCAATGGCCATGAGTTCCGAAGGTTTGTAACCTCCAAACTTCTTATCCAAGACTTCGTGTACCAGACCAATGTAGTTGAGCTGTAACGATCCATGAAGGTTGCTCAAATGTTTCCAGCTATCGGTTTGGTTCAAAATATTTCCCACTGCACAACGGCAGGCATCTTCGGGATGTAAGGCATTATCTTGGTATGCTTTGTAAAGCTTCAATAGGGCGGCGTCAAGACGTTGGGATAATTTCACGCTAAAATATTTCCATAAAGGTAGCAAAATAGGAATGAACCCAAAAAATAAAATAGGCCTTCCTTAAATTCACATAATTTATTTTTTTAATTGTGATTAGGGGCATATTTTTTATATTTGCACCCCAAAACGGCCTCGTGGCGCAACTGAATAGCGCATCTGATTACGGCTCAGAAGGTTGCAGGTTTGAATCCTGCCGAGGTCACGAATAAACAATTCAAAAGAGGAAAAACGCCAAGCTTGCTTGAGCGTTTTTTTATTTGAATTGTTTTCAAAGCGGAGCTTTGCCAGGAGGGGCGCGAGCCAATCCTGCGTTTTTCAAAGCGGAGCTTTG
>DJVA01000029.1 GCA_002440705.1 Flavobacteriaceae bacterium UBA6268
TTTTAATGGAAATGGCCGCTCCTCCGCGGGTATCCCCATCCAATTTGGTAAGGACAACTCCTTCAAAATTGAGTCGATCGTTAAAAGCCTTGGCCGTGTTTACGGCATCCTGCCCCGTCATGGAGTCGACCACAAATAAGGTTTCCTGTGGCTGAATGGCCTTGTGAATGTTGGCAATTTCGGCCATCATTTCCTCGTCCACGGCCAATCGGCCCGCGGTATCCACAATGACTACATTGTGGCCGTTCTTTTTAGCATGGGCGATGGCATTTTGTGCAATTTCAACAGGATTCATGTTGCCCTCTTCGCTGTAAACCTCCACTCCCACTTGGTCGCCTACCACGTGCAGCTGGTTGATGGCCGCCGGACGGTAGACGTCGCAAGCCACAAGCAGTGGCTTTTTACTTTTTTTGCTTTTTAGGAATAACGCCAACTTGCCAGAAAAGGTCGTTTTACCGCTTCCTTGAAGTCCAGACATTAATATGATGCTGGGTGTGGCACTAAGGTTTACCCCGGCGGCATCGCCTCCCATTAACTCGGTGAGCTCGTCCTTTACGAGTTTCACCATTAATTGTCCGGGATGTAGGGTGGTCAGTACATTTTGACCTAAAGCCTTTTCCTTTACGGAATTGGTGAAATCCTTGGCAATTTTAAAGTTAACGTCGGCATCCAAAAGTGCCCGCCGCACTTCCTTCAGCGTTTCGGCTACGTTGACCTCGGTAATACTGCCATGACCTTTTAGGACATGCAGTGCTTTATCCAGCTTATCGCTTAAATTATCGAACATGTAATTCCTTCATTTAAAGAGTGGCAAAGATACAAATTGAAGGGCGAGTGTCAAAGTGTAACGATTCAATAATTCCAACTACAAATAATTTATGTTTGGCTCCTTGGGTAGCATAAAAGCCATGATCGATTCCCTGAAAGGCAACAAAGCCTTACTTCGGAAAAAAAATCCTTTTAAGAAGGACCGCTCTTTTTTGAATGGTGACCGAATGGATTTTAAGCAGTCCCGCAAAAAAATTACCAAAGCGCCTATTTCCAAAGAAGCATTAGCGCAAGTTCGCCAAAAAACCGTACTGGAACGTAAAAAGCATTTCAGGCAAACCCTTTTGCTTACCGTGGTGGCCATGCCCATCATTGTGTTGGTAGTGTTTTTTGCCTTTCGTGATTTTTCGTTTGTATTCCCGGGTTCAAGATTTGACGAGCCAAAGCCCACGCCCTCCGAGCTTCTGGCACAAAAAAAAGATAAATACCTCTTTTATCTTAAGGACGGCGACAATTGGCTTCAAAAAAAGAAATTCCACAATGCTATTTTTCAATATCGAAAAGCGACCGAGTTGTTCCCTTCGGAATATGGGGCGCAATACCGCTTGGCCTTGGCCTATAGTTACCAATGCCAGTACCTACTGGAAGGATGTGAAGAAGGAAAGAAAGTGATTACCAATTTAAAGACACAGTTTCCAGGTGACCCTGCTGTTGACGAGCTTTCGTTAATTTTGAATTGATTCCATGGTTTGTTTTTCATAAAATGAAAACCGCCTTCTGAAAACATCAGAAGGCGATTTTGCAACTAACTAACCAATCAAATATGAAACTATGGCGGTTTCAATATCAATTACAGATTGCGATGATCTGTAGAATTTCGTTTTTTAGGTCTTCATTGGAAAAAACCCTTCGCGTAATTTCACCATTAATCTTTAACGTTATGGGGTAATTGATGGCCACCAAACGATCGGGGTCGATGGTTTCTAAGGCGTTGAATGTATCCCAATCGTGCTGCAGTACGAGCGTTTCAAAATAATTGTTTTCGGCATCATACAATGAGATGCTTATGGGATAGTTGAAATCGATACAGGTAATGATATCATCATAGAGTTGCCCACTATGGCAATTGATGATGTACTGCTGGAATTCGGAAAGATTTTCCACGTCCAATTCAACATAATCGGCCACGGTGATGGTAATGGGGAATTGCGGTACGACCTGGGCATCGGCTCCAATCATGGTCAGATCTTTGGATGAAATCATCTGGTGCTGAACGCTATCGATCCATAGTCCGTAGGGAAAATTGATGCTGAAACACGGCGCACTGTCCACTCGGTCATCGAACGACCCATCGTGTGATGCCACGGACTTGATGTAAGCAGAAAGTTGGGCATCGAGCAGGAACGATGATTCCTCCTGATTTTCAACAACTTTATATTCTTCTTTCTGGCAGCTATTCAAGACAACCGCACAGATTAGTACCATTAAATACCTCATTCCATTTTTTTCAACTAATTATGGAACAATTTAAAAAGAAAAATTCCTACCCGCAATATTTTATATCTTTACGAAAACTGCTTTTATGAGCAAACCCCTTTTTGAAAATGTTTGCAAAGAAGAAATATTTGCCCAAATCTACCAAAAATGGGCCACGCATTTGCACAATTTCCTTTATTACAAGTTTGGGGAACAGGTAAACCCAGAAGATAAGGTACAGGAAGCCTTCATTAAGCTCTGGAAACATTGCAAGGAAACACCCATTGACAAAGCCAAAAGTTTCCTCTTCACCGTGGCAAACAATTTGAGTCTTAACGAAGTGAAGCATCAAAAAGTAGTGCTGAAGTACCAACAGGAGCGCCCCCAGAGCAGTTCGCCCGAAACGCCCCAATTTCTTTTGGAAGAACAGGAGTATCTTCAGAAGTTGCAACAAGCCCTGGCCCAATTGTCCGATGGCCAACGAGAGGCCTTTCTCTTGAACCGGATTGAAGGTAAAAAACATAAGGAAATTGCAGCGATTTTGGGCATTTCCAGGAAAGCGGTGGAGAAGAGAATCTATACCGCCCTGGAAAAATTACGTAAGGATATTGATAAAATTTGAAGATGGGGGTAGGAATTTTAAACGTTTGATTGTTATACATACGAATTGACATGAAAAAGGAAGATTTAATTATCAAGTGGCTGGACAACAGCCTTGATGAAAAGGAGCAAAAGGCGTTCGAGCAATTGGACGCCTCTAGTTCTTTTAAGAAACTAGATGCTGCCCTGCAACACTTCAAAGCACCGGCATTTGATGTTGAAAATCAATTCCAAAAACTCCAAGCAGCAAAAGCGGCCAATAATCAAGCCTTTCCCATACGTAGGTTGGTTGGAAGTATTGCGGCTATTTTTATTGTGGCCATAGGTTTGTATTTTGCCTATTTCAATAATTCCAACGATACCTTTTTAGCCCAAAACTCTGAACAAACTACTTTGTACCTTCCAGACAATTCATTGGTTATTCTCAATGCGGGTTCTAAATTGCTGTACGATAAATCGCATTGGGACGAAAATCGTTCCGTTGCGCTAGAAGGGGAAGCGTTTTTTAAAGTTAACAAAGGCAGTGCATTCACCGTGAAAACCGCCCAAGGGAAAGTATCCGTTCTAGGAACCGAGTTTGACGTTAAGGCCAGACAAGATTATTTTGAAGTTTTTTGTTTTGAAGGCCTGGTCTCGGTTGAGTACCAAAGCACTAATACAAAACTCCCTGCAGGACACGGTTTCAAAGCTTTTTTGGATAAAACCATCGAGGAAACGACGCTCCGCTCTAAGCCTGATTGGCTCGAACAGCATTCCGCATTCAAGAGTGTTCCCTTTTTTGAAATTGCCAATGAACTGGAACGGCAATACGATATTGAGCTTACTTACGATGCCGCCCTAAAAAACATCTTACTCACTACATCCTTTCCCCATAAAAATTTAGATGCCGCCTTGCAAGCTATCACAATTCCCCTTAAATTGTCTTATCAAATTAACGGAAATCAGGTGGTGCTTAAATCGCAAAAGTAGTGATCTGGAAAAAAAAAGGCCTTCTTCTTTCTTTTTTCTTACTTTCCTTCCTCTCTTATGCTCAGGAAAAGGTACGCCTACGTGCATTCCTGGAAACCTTGGAAACCCGTTTTGAGTGTAAGTTTTCCTTTAAGGATGCTGATCTCACATTTCATCAAATACAGCCACAAGAATTCGACGGGCTTACAGCTGCACTTGCATACCTTCAGGATCAAACCCTTTTTAAATTTACCCCCATTCAGGACAATACTATTGCAATAAGTAAAAAAGAAGGGCTTATCACTGTATGCGGACAAGTAGTAGAAAGGGTTCAAAATGTAAACTTCCCGGATGTGGTGGTTACTTCACCTTACCAACAGCTACTTACCGACCAAGGGGGGCGTTTTACCCTTCAATTGAATGGTGCAAATGAAGTCGTTTCATTGCAGTATACAGGGTATGCAAATCTTAAGTTTGTAGGAAGCGAGTTGGAAAAGAATCCTTGCCAAAAAATATTTCTTTCCCGTCAAATAGAGCTACTCAAACCTGTTACCTTATCCAACTACTTCGTAAAAGGAATTTTCAAAAACCTGGATGGTTCCCTTACGGTCAATTACAACGATTTTGACATTCTTCCCGGTTTGGTCGAGCCCGATGTCTTGCTCACCGTACAAGCATTGCCAGGCATACAAAGTGTAAACGAAGCTGTTTCGTACCTGAACATCAGGGGAGGTACCAACGATCAAAACCTTATTTTATGGGACGGTATCAAAATGTATCAGAATGGCCACTTTTTTGGTTTGATATCGGCTTTCAATCCTCAATTAACTGAAGAACTTACCTTAATCAAAAACGGTACAACTGCTTCGTTGGGTGATGGCGTTTCGGGAGTATTGTCCATGAATGGATCTAGCAACATCAATACACAACTCCGAGGAGGAATTGGATTTAACCTTATCAATGCCGATGCTTATGTCGATATCCCGCTAAGCGCTATTGGTTCCATACAGGTATCTGCCCGAAAGTCGCTAAACAATTTGGTAAAAACCCCTACCTACAAATCCTATTTCGATCGGGCATTTCAGAATACGGAAGTGACCAATTCGGGAGAAACCTTCTCTACTTCGGATGATACCTTTTCATTTTATGACACAAGCATCCGGGCACTTTTTCAGCCAACCGAAAAAGACCGATTCAGGGCAAATTTCCTGCTTTTGGGAAACCAGCTCGAGTTTTCGGAAAATGCCATCGTCGATCAGGAATTCCAGTCGCTTCGAAGTGATTTGATGCAAGACAACATTGCCGGAGGTTTTTATTACCAGCGTTTTTGGACCAATGACTTTCAAACGGACGTGCAACTATACGGAAGTTCCTATCTTTTGGAAGCCACCAATTACGACATCCTTAACGACCAACGGTTAGTACAACAAAATAAGATACTCGAATCTGGATTGAAAGTAAATGGGCACTTGCAACTATTGAATAACCTTCAAGCGCATTTTGGATACCAATTGAATGAAACCGGTGTCACCAATTTTGAACAGATTAACAATCCATTTTTCGAACGAACAGACAAACAGGTATTGGTTACCAACAGTGCTTATGCCGAAGCTAAATTTCGCCCGTTTGAACACACCCTGTTGAATGCCGGTTTGAGGGTAAATTTGGTAAGCAAATTCAATGAAGTGCTTTGGGAACCAAGATTCAGTTTTAGCCATCAGTTTTTAAACTATTTCAGTTTTGAAATCTTAGGCGAGTTTAAAAGTCAAACGACCTCACAAATCATCGACTTCCAAAACGACTTTTTGGGCGTTGAAAATAGGCGTTGGGTACTTTCCAAACCCAATTCCATCCCCATCTTAAAGAGCAAGCAATTGTCTACTGGAATTTCGATGAATCGTAAAGGTTGGCTCATCAGTGTGGAGCCGTACCTAAAAAAGGTAACAGGAATTACGACCCAGAGTCAAGGATTTCAAAATCAATTCCAGAACGAGAAAAGCCATGGGGATTATACCACTTATGGTATAGACTTCTTAGTAAACAAGCGGTTTCGAAAAATCAATTCCTGGTTGAGTTATTCCTATGCGAAAAATGATTATTATTTTGAAAGCCTAAACCCACAGAAGTTTAGAAACAATCTCGATATCCGCCATACCTTTACCTGTGGCATTGATTATTCGTTGAATCAGTTCAATATTGCGGCAGGGTTGAACTGGCATTCCGGTAAGCCCACCACACTTTTGGTGCCCAGTGAAGAAGTACTCGACGGCGAATTGAATTTTTCTTATCCCAATAGCGCCACGATTCCCGATTACATCCGGTTGGATGTTTCGGGCACCTACCAGTTTCAGTGGGGAGAAAAGACCAAGATTTTTATAGGAGCTTCCCTTTGGAACTTAGTGAACAGGGACAATGTTATCAATCATTTTTACCGACTTCAAGAAGATGGGGAGGTGGAAGACGTTAAAGAGCTAGCACTGCAATTAACTCCCAATTTCACCCTCAGGGCTTATTTTTAAGATAAAAAAAACCGGACCCCCCTCACAGGGCCCGGTTTCTTGGGGCAAAAAAGGCATGTTATAATTTTTCGAAGGTAAGGTAATCGGTACCACCATTACCACCACTCACATCAATCAATTCAATTTTAGTATTGGATACCGAGATGAAGTCCCAATCGTCGATTAAGTCGTCAAAATTGTGACTGTTGGGGACAGAAAAGAAGATATTGAAATCGTCATCTTCAATGGAGTTGCCATCGTCATCTGATGAAGAATTGCTACTACTGTCCGTGATGCTCCAGGTTCCATTGATGGTTTCCGAGCCATTGGTTGCAACCAAGGTCCCATCGGCATTGAATGTAAATTGGTACCCATTGAAGTGGTTGGTTTCATCTTGGCCCGAATCCTGGAAAAAGGTAATGACCCAGGCCCCGTTTTTGACCACTTGCGTCGTCTGATCTGCACTAGTGGTATTGGGAGTAGTGTTGTTGCTAGAAGAATCATCTTTAGAGCAAGCTGCAAAAACAAGGACCAAGGTACTTACCATAAGGGTATTAAACAGTTTCTTTTTCATAGTATTTCGAATTTAAAAAGTTAGGGGTTAAAGTATTTAAAAAATGGTAGTTATAATTTTTGCAAGACCAATGTATCGGTACCACCTCCACCGCCGCTTACATCTTCCAAATTGATGGTATTGGCGGTATAGCTAAGTACGTCCCAATCGTCATTGAATTCATCAAAAGGCGCTTGGGTTCCAAAATCGAGCACCAAGTCCAAATCGGAGGTCCCTACTACTTCCCAAGTGCCAGTATACGTGTATTGAGCATGGGTAGCCACCACCGTGCCAATGGCGTTGAAAGTGATGCTGAAATTACTGTAATCACTGGTTTCGTCGTTTCCATCATCAAGGTAGGTTGCCACATACCAGGGGCCGTTTAGGAGCTTGTCAATAAGATCTTGACCACCGCCTCCACCTCCGCCACAATCGGTGTAGGGATCTCTTCCGAAGAGCAGGGTATCGGTACCTCCATTGCCTCCACTCAAATCTTCCAAGTGAATGGATTCGGTGTTGTAACCAAGCAAGTGCCAATCGTCGTCGTTAAGATCTTCAAAAGGATCGTTGGTACTTTGCAATTCAAAATTGAAGAATACGTCTATATCGTCCCCGCTGGTAGAAGTGGACCAAGTCCCATTTCGAGTGTCTGAAATACTGGTTGCGGTAACCGTACCATTGTTATTGAATTGGAATGCATAGGCTTCGAAGTTGCAAGTTTCGTCATCATCGCTATCCATGAAAAGATTTACGTACCATGTCCCTGAAGACAAAACGTCCTCAAAACCACTGGTACTGATAGATTGCGAGCAGTCTGCCTGAGTTATGGCATTCAACAATTCCTGATTGGTGGCCGCTTGGATAGTTTGCCCATTTACGACGACGCCCATGGGAAAATCGATGGCAATGTAAATATTGGTTTCCAAATAATTAAGGTAATCAAACCATTCGTAATCGTCTCCCAAGGTGACAAATCCCGTTTGTTCGTTGCTACTATTATAGATATAACAGGAAATGGGGTACAGGAATTCGACACAGGCAAAGGCATCATCAATGGTGTTTTCGCAGGAAGTAGCAATAGCATTCAACTCTGTTTGCGAAGATACCGTTAAGGTACTGAAATCTTCAAATCCTACGGTAATGGGAAACTGGATCACTAGTTGGTCTACATCGGTGGAAGATTGGTCAAAAATGGCTTGCACTTGCGCCACATCATTTAAGGAGTTAAGCGTTACCGTTTGACTGTTGGCTTCAACAGTGATAGGAAAAACGACTTTCAGGCAACTGCTACCATCGATAAGGTTGTCCTGCGTTCCATCATTCTGCGAAGCACTGATCAGCAATTGGGTAAGTTGTGAATTGGCAGATATGGTTTGGGGATTATTGGTATCGTCAATAAATTGTTTTTCTTCCTTCTGACAGGAACCCATCAGCAACATCCCTAAGCTTAGGGACAAAATTGGGATGAAGTTTTTTTGTATCATTTTGACAAGAATCATTTTATGGTTGAAACAGTTATTTATACTTTTACCCTACCAATGACCAAAAAAAAAAAAATTATCTTTTGGTGCATTTTTTACCAACCTTATGGCTGATAACGTCTGTTCTGAAACTACCTTCAATAAAATTTATGCACAATGGGGCAAACCCATTTATAATTTTATTTATTTCAAATGTGGCAACGAAGATCAAGCAAACGATTTGGTACAGGAAGCGTTTATCAAACTATGGCAACATTGTACCAAGGTGACCCAAGACAAAGCTAAATCATTTTTGTATACGGTGGCCAACAACCTCTTTTTGAATGAGGTTGCACATCGAAAAGTGGTTCTGAAACACGCGCAACTACAGCCACGAAAAGTAGATGGCCAGTCTCCCGAATATTTATTGGAAGAAAAGCAATACCAGCAAAAACTGCAAAATGCCATCGCCAATCTCACCGAGGCACAACGAACTGCTTTTTTACTGAACCGCATAGAAGGAAAAAAATATACCGAAATTGCCGACATATTGGACATTTCCATAAAAGCGGTCGAGAAAAGGATGAGTCAGGCATTGGCTGCTCTTCGGAAGGAAATTGAAGAACTTTAAAAAAAAGGTAGGGTAAAAAGTCATTAAACTGTTTTAATAGCGATACTGAAAAAAATCATGGATATCGATACATTATTACATAAATACTTGAACGGCGAAGCCACAGTTGAGGAGATTTCACAGCTGAAGGCCCATCCCGAATTTGCTTCCTACCTAAAGATTGCAGAGGCGACCCGCAAATTTGAAGCACCCAATTTCATGGATGCAGAGAACCTGACGGCCATTCAAAATTCCATTAAAAAGCAACCAAAGGTTCGCAGTATCAATTCGCTACAGCGGTTTATGCGGATTGCCGCGCTTTTTGCCGTAGTGATTGCTACGTATGTGTTTGTTTCGAACAGGGATACCAAAATCGTTACCCAAATTGCGGAACACGAAACCTTTGAGTTACCAGATCACTCGGAAGTTACCCTGAATGCCATGTCCAAAATTACCTTCAATAAAAAAGATTGGAAAAAAGAGCGTGCGCTCACTTTGGAGGGTGAAGCCTTTTTTAAAGTAGAAAAAGGTGAAAAATTTCAGGTAAACACACCGCAAGGGAGTGTTGCTGTTCTCGGCACCCAGTTCAACGTTTATGTAAGAGGCCATCAATTTTATGTGCAATGTTACGAAGGGCTAGTTTCGGTCAACTTCAATGGCAACGACATTAAAGTTCCTGCGGGAAGTTATGCCCAAATTGAAAACAACCAACTGCTTGCACTTACCAAGGCCGAGGGAACGGCACCTTCATGGGTTGATTTTGAAAGTTCCTTTTCCGAAGCATCCTTGGAAGCGGTCTTAAACGAATTGGAAAGGCAGTATCCCATCACCGTTAAAAATAAAACCATTGCAGAAAATAAATTCACTGGAAGTTTCACCCATAAAAATTTGGAGGTGGCACTACGATCCATCTGTGAACCCTTGCAATTGGAATTTAAAATCGACGATGATGAAGTGATGCTTTATGCAAAAAACAGCAACTAGACCACTTTTTCTTTTTTTAACCCTAATTACCTTTTTTTTCTTCCAGCAATCCCATGCTCAGGAAGAAGACAAAGTGTATCTGCTCCAATACATTCAAACACTCGAGACCAATTTTGATGTTCGTTTCTCTTATGTTGCTGATGAATTGAGCACTGTTTTGATTGTTCCTCCCAATGCTTCAGCCAACTTAGAGGAACGGATTGCCGTTTTGAACCGCACTACCCCATTTCAATTTTCAAAAATCAACGATAGGTATTATTCCATCTCCAAAAAAGAAATCGACAACCCCCTGTTGTGCGGAAAGATTTTAGACGGAACAAACGGAATACCGCTCCCTAACGCAGCCGTCCAATTTAATGGAGGCACTACGGGAACGGTAACCGACAAACAAGGCAACTTCCAATTGGCGGATCCAGAAGGTATAGAAAGCATTACCATATACTATACCGGTTATGAACCCATTGAGGTAAAGCCAAAAGACTTGAAGCCTTCTTGCCCCACTTTTTTTCTTTTTCCAAGCATATCAAAGTTGGAAGAGGTATTGGTAAGTGGTTTTCTAACCCGAGGAATCAATCGGAACAAGGATGGAGCCACGAGTTTGGACACCAACAATTTTGGTCTTTTACCCGGTCAAGTTGAAAATGACGTCTTACAAATGGCACAAGCCCTTCCGGGAATAGAGAGCATTAACGAAACCATCTCTACCATCAACATACGAGGAGGCACTAACGATGAAAACCTTATTCTTTGGGAAGGAATCCGCATGTACCAAACCGGTCATTTTTTTGGATTGATTTCCGCTTTCAACCCCAATCTTACCGAAACACTCAGTATTTATAAAAATGGCACCCCTGCCCAATATGGTGAAAGTGTTTCGGGAGTGATCTCGATGAAATCCAACGATCAAATTCCAAAAAAGTTTCAAGGGGGTGCAGGATCGAACCTTATCAACACCAATGCCTTTTTAAAGGTTCCCATTCTAAAAAACCTAGGGGTTCAGGTTTCGGGAAGGACCTCCATCAATGGACTAGTTAAAACTCCTGTGTACAACAATTTTTCTAATAGGGTTTTTCAGGATACGGAAATAACAAACAACCAAAATTCCGAAGCGTTTACTGGGGTACTTTTTAAGGAGGATTTTTACTTTTTTGATGTTGGTGGAAAACTGCTTTGGGATGCAACGGAGGACGACCAAATTCGTGTCAATTTCATCGCCATGGAGAATCATTTTGAATTTGCAGAGATTCTTTCCGGAAGTCAAGAAACCAGTAGGCTCGAGCAAAAAAGTGAAGCCGGAGGTTTTTCTTGGAAAAGGAATTGGTCCAGTAAATTCACTACCCAGCTTTCTGCACAAGCCTCGCATTACTTGTTGGATGCTTTGAATCGTGATATTTTTACTTTTCAAGAAATCAACCAAGAAAATGAAGTCTTGGACTTAAGTGCTCATTTAGATACGGAGACCCAACTAAATGAGGGCTGGAAGGTGCAATCGGGATACCATTTTTCCGAAATTGGGGTTTCGAACCTGCAAGATGTTAACTTACCTCGTTTCAGGGATTTTGAAAAAAACGTATTACGGACCCATGCCCTTTATGCAAACTTGATGTATCTCCCACCCGGTAAAAAGTCTAATATGGAGTTTGGGCTCCGTGGCAATTATTTTGAAAAATTTGATAAAATACTATTGGAACCACGGGTACATTGGTATCAGGAGATTACAAATGGTTGGGGGGTGGAACTATTAGGAGAACTAAAAAGTCAAACCCTCACACAGCGGATTGATTTGCAAAGTGATTTTTTGGGCATTGAAAAGCGGCGCTGGGTTTTGGCCGATGAAAACAGCATTCCAATTAAAATGAGCCAACAGGCATCCTTGGGGGTACTCTATAACAAAAAGGGGTGGTTTTTCAACCTCGAAGGTTTTTATAAAAAAGTGAAGGATATTACCAGCAAAAGCCAAGGGTTTCAGAATCAATTCCAATTTGTTGCCAATTTGGGAAATTATGAAGTTTATGGTCTGGAGTTAACATTGAACAAAAAAATTGCCCATTTCAGCAACTGGGTAAGCTATGGCTTTGCCAAAAACGATTATCAATTTGATGCATTCACCCCTTCAATGTTTTCAAATAATTTGGACATCCGTCATACCTTTTCTGCAGCGACATCTTACCACAACAAAAATTTCAAATTGGCCCTCGGTATCAATTGGCGAACGGGCAAACCCTACACCATTCCAAAGCCCGAGGACCCACTTACCGGAGGCGAGGGTTTTTTTGAGATTGATTACGACCAACCCAACCAAGAACGATTGCCAGATTATTTCCGAATGGATTTTTCGGCAGAATATCGTTGGGACATTTCTGAAAAACTTTTGGCCCAATTCAATTTAGCTTTGTTGAATCTTACGAACCAAAACAACACCCTCAATATCCGTTATACCCTTGAGGACGCTACAAACCCTGTTTCGGACATCAACCGAATCGAAGAAGTTTCCCTAGGATTTACCCCCAACTTTTCGATACAAATTTTCTTTTAGCTTCCATACGGGAATTCATGGATTTTTTAAAGCTAAGGGTTTTCAACGATACCTAATTTTTTTAGTATCAATAGTTTAGCACTTTAGTAAAAATCTTAATTCCAAACGACCATGAAAAAATTAATTCTAGCCTTTACACTGTGCGCATTGGCCTTCAGCACCCATTTACAAGCACAAAACTGCAACCAAGGAGCCAATCTGGCCCAAGATATGTGGGAAGCCTGGGGACCCTGGCAGCCTAACATAAGTTTGATTCCCTTCAAAAACGAAGTCAACCAAATCAAAAGTGCATGGAATGCCATTGCCGGAAATTCGAGTGCCACCATCGGTCCACGCTTTTTGGAATTGGACGGGGGCAACGAAGAAGGGACCATCCTTGGCCAAACTAAAAGAACTTTTGTAACTCCTCCCTCATTTGACGATACCGTTGAGATTACCATCAATAAATACGACGGAAAAGCAAAAACCGGTGTGGTAATTTGTGTTCAAGGTCAAGATGGCGTCACTACGCAAAAAGCATCTTACGAATTTCCCAATGAAAACAACGGGAAGGTAAAAAAGTTTACCCTTAACAACGTCCGTGGGAAAATCATCATCATCGCCATGAAGAACCTTTCCGTGGGCAACAAGTTCAAATACCGCGTCAACGGGAAGAAAAAATAGTAGAATATAACGGGGCATTTTTCAATGCCCCTAATCCTTTTACCAATGAAATCATTTTTAATTGCATGCTTTTTTGTTCCGTTAGCCATGGCAGCACAACCAACCATTTATGCGATAGAACCTGTTCCCAACCAACAAGTAAGCTATTTGGGCAATCTTGCCGAAGGATCTTTTTTGGACGACCTTAGCTGGGCATGGAACAGCAGCAATGCTTGTTTTCCGGAAACACAAAAGAGTAAATTCACTGGAAAACATGTATTTTTTACGGGTATCATCCCCAAGTACAGTGAAATTACCGTCACGGTAATCCCTAATGACCCTACGGCAAATTTTAGCATTTATGCCTACGAAATTGGTGCCAATAGCAACGCCTTGGTCCCTGATTTGCCCAGTTGCATCCGTTGCGAAGCCGATCACAAACAAGAACGGAATTTTCGTGGAAGGGAACCGCAGGACCACACCCGCAAAGTAACCAATTTGGTTGCCATCAATACCCCCTACCGAATGGTAATTGGGGTAACCGGAGCTGACGGATTGGAAGAAGGCGAATTTACCTTGTTGGTTGAAACCAAATCTAAATAAAATCATTATTTTGACTGTGTAAAACTACCCCTCTAAGCACAATGATTTTAAAAAGAAGATCATTTTTATATGTTGTCATTGCGGTATGCTTTAGCATACCGCAATGTGCATTCTCGCAAGAAGCAGCAAAAAAACGCATCGATAGTGTCCTAAAAACACTGAACGGCAAGGCCTATGAAGAAAAAAAGGATGCCTACGACTTCATCAACGAGCTGATCCTAAAAGAAAACAAGGAGGCACAATCCCTTTTTGAATATGCGATTTCCAAGGATAGCACCGATTTGGGAAGAATGGTACTCTATACCAAGTACAGTCAAAAACTTTCTCAACTTGGGCTTACGGATGATGCGTTGCAAATTAAATTGCTGGGATTGGAATTGGCAGAGAAACTTCATGACGAAACGGCGGTTATGGAATACCATTCTTCCATTGGGATAACCTATCTGTACCAGAGTAAGCCTGATAAAGCCACCTACCATTTTAACGAGGCTCAGAAAATTGCAGAGAAAGAGGAGCATCGCGATTATTTATGGAACATTTATTATGGTAAAGGTCTTTTGCAACTCATGCTAGGAAATGTAGAAGAAGGAACCAACAATTACCGAAAAATGTGGGAAGTCGTGAAAGAGTATCCTAACAGCTCCACCAAGCGATTTGCATTGTACATTTTAGTGGACCATTTTTCCCAAATAGATTACCCTACAGAATTGGCCATCTTTACTGAGGAACTTTCTCAACTCTACGAGGAAGTTCATCCAAACACTCCTGCCGGCCACATGCCCATCAAAAATATTTTTGAGAAAAGGGCCGACCCCTCCAACCTTCCAAGACTTAAGGAGGCCATCCGCATTAGTGATAGCCTCAACAGCATCAATTCACTCTGCTATACTTCGGTGGCACTTGCAGATACCTATGTTAAAATGAAGCAACCGGAAAAGGCCATTCCCTATTTGGAGCGTGCCCTTCAAAAACTGAAAACTGTAAACAAGCCACAAGTAACATTGGATGTGTTAACCAAAATGGCTTCTGTAAACGAAGCAGCAGAAAAATATAAAGAAGCATACCAGTACAAAATTTTGGAAGCTACCATGCGCGATAGTGTGAATTCTAACAACATGCAACGCAACATCGCCGAATTGGAAGTGAAGTTCGACACGGAAAAAAAAGAACGGAAAATTTTGGAGCAAGACCTTACTATAGAAAAAGAAAACCGGCAAAAACATCAAATAATGATGGGGCTCATTGCGTTGGGCCTTCTTCTCCTGCTTTCGTTTGTCTTTTTCAGGAAACGACTCAAAGACCAAAAAACCATTGCCCAACAAAAGGAAGCCATTCAAAGCCAACAGATCGTAGAACTGCAACAAAAAAATAAATTACTTGCCTTGAACAGTATGATTGAGGGTCAGGAAGCTGAACGCCTCCGTATTGCAAAGGACTTGCACGATAGTCTTGGAGGATTGCTTGCTACAGTAAAAGCCCATTTTACGACCATACAAAAGGAAATTGAACAACTGGAAAAACTCAACATTACTGAAAAAACCAACAATTTGATTGACGAAGCCTGTATTGAGGTGCGCCGAATTTCCCATAACATGATGCCCCACGCCTTGAGCATTTCTGGATTAAGGGGCGCTGTCGAGGACATGGCAGAAAGCCTCCGGGCCGAGGGGTACGAAGTGCAATTGGAAATTGGCAAGCTTCCCGACGCCATGGAACCCACCAAAGAAGTAATGATCTACCGCTTGCTACAAGAAATTATTTCCAACATCCGAAAACATGCCAAAGCTTCCAAACTGCTGATTCAATTATTAAGGCATCAAAATGAATTGCACATTTTGGTCGAGGACAACGGCAAGGGATTTGATTACGACGCCGCAACTGAAAAAGGCGGACTTGGATTGAAAAGCATTAACAGCCGCGTACAATTTTTGGACGGAACGATTCAATGGGACAGCCAATTGGAGCAGGGAACAAGTATTACCATAAACCTTCCTACCTCATGATACGTGTTTTGATTGTAGACGACCACAAAATGGTGATCGAAGGAATGAAACTGTTGCTTCAAAATCATCCTAACATCGAAGTTGCAGGTACTGCATTGAGTGGTGAAGAAGCCATCGACCTACTCCCAAACCTGTGTCCCGATGTAGTACTTCTGGACATCAATATGCCCGGGCTCAATGGCATTGATACCTGTAAAAAGCTTTTGGAACTTCAACCCATCCTTAAGGTTATTGCCATTTCCATGCATAAGGAAAGTAGCCTTATTAAATTGATGCTCTCCAACGGAGCCAAGGGCTATGTTCTTAAAAACGCGGGGCAAGATGAGGTAATTGAGGCAATTGAAGCGGTCTACATGGGTAAGACCTATTTGGATGAAACCGTAAACGAAATCATTGTAAGTAGTGTTACCAGTGCAAAATCATCTAAAGTTGAAAGTCCATTCCCCAGTCTTTCCAGAAGGGAAAAAGAAATTCTGGCCCTCATCCTAGAAGAGTATACTACTCAAGAAATTGCCGACAAACTTTTTATCAGCTTTGGCACGGTAGAGACCCACCGACGTAACATGCTCATTAAAACCGGGGCTCGAAACACGGCTGGCTTGGTACGGATTGCCTTGGAATATGAATTGCACAAATAACCAACATCGATATACCATGAAAAAATTATTCGTTTTAATTGCCCTGGTTCTCTTGGGATCCTGTGCTTCTGAAAGTGAACAAAAAGGGCTTCAAGCCATTTCGGCTGAATATGAAGGAAATGCTACGTACTCCAAAAGTTTCAACAGCAGTATGGGGCAGCAAACGTTCAAGAGTTTCAACGTTCGGTTAAGCAATTCGGCCCGAATCGATACGTTGCCTCCGGCCGTAACCACTGGAAATATTGCCCGCATGGCCTATGAATCCTTTTCGGAGAAAGAACGTAGTTCCTACACCCATGTTTCGGTGGAACTCATCAATTCCAAAAATGACACTGCCAGTTACCAATACCCGATGAGCATTTTGCCAATCCTTGCACAAAAGGCCAAAACTTTCAAAGATTTTTCCGCGCATTTGGTGAGAAGGGATTTCAAAAAAATCGATGCGTTGAAAAACGATGAAGAGATCCCTGGGGCCATTGGGGAGCGCATTGGGATAACGCTGTCTGAAATGGAAAAGTCGTTTGGAAAATTGACCGCTTACGAATCCTTCGGAATTTCTGAAATAGAAGATGCCAAAGGAAGCGCTTATCAATACCAAGGCTATTTGGTATTTGGGAACGGCATTCGCAAACCTTACTTTGTATTTGTAGACACCAAACCTGAGGATGATAGAATGATTGGCTTCAGGGTACGCTAAAAAAAGTTACATCCGCTCCGGAACTGCAATCCCTAAAAGGCCAAAAGCCGATTTGATAACAGCCGCTACTGCAGAGGCCAGCTCTATCCTAAAGGATTTTTCTACATCCGTATCGGCGCCAAGAATGGAAACGTTTTGGTAGAATGAATTGAATTCCTTCACCAAATCGTAGGTGTAATTGGCAATTAGTGCCGGACTATAGCTGGATGCAGCTTCTTGGACTTTTTCGGGAAAGGACTGTAGTTGCTTCAGCAGTTCCTTTTCCTTTTCATGCAGCTTAAGCGACGTTATTGGCGCCTTTGATGAAATACCAGACTCGTTGGCTTTTCTGAGAATCGACTGAATCCTTGCGTAGGTATATTGTATGAAAGGACCAGTATTTCCTTGAAAATCGACACTTTCATTAGGATCGAACAACATGCGTTTTCTGGGATCCACTTTCAACATAAAATACTTCAAGGCCCCCATCCCAATGGTTTTGTAAAGTTGCTCTTTTTCGGTTTCAGAAAGATCATCGATCTTCCCCAACTCTTCCGAAATACTTTTGGCCGTTTGGCTCATTTCGGCTATTAAGTCGTCTGCATCGACCACCGTACCTTCTCTACTCTTCATTTTTCCACTGGGTAAATCCACCATCCCATAACTCAAATGATACAAATGCTCGGCCCAGCTATAGCCCAGTTTCTTCAAAATCAAAAACAAGACTTTGAAATGGTAATCCTGCTCGTTCCCAACGGTATAAATCATTCCATTTACATCGGGATGGTCTTTAACCCGTTGAATGGCCGTACCAATGTCCTGGGTCATGTAGACCGCTGTCCCATCACTACGCAGTACCAACTTTTCATCCAGTCCGTCATCGGTTAAATCGCACCACACCGAACCATC
>DJVA01000028.1 GCA_002440705.1 Flavobacteriaceae bacterium UBA6268
TCCGTCATGAAAATTAAAAAAAATCCCAAAGCCGATTTGAGCCGCTGGAGTTCAGTGTTTTTCCTCACTGGGCTGGTAGTTATGCTTTTTTTATCCTATTCCTTGTTGGAGTGGAAATCCTTTGAAAAATCTGACGCTGTAAGCGATATGGTCGATACTGGAAACGATTTGGAATTGGAAGTGCCCATAACCGAACAACTGAATACCCCTCCCCCTCCACCACCTCCCCCAAACCTTGCTCAGCAAGTGATTGAAGTCATTGAAAATGACTTGGACGTAGAAGAAACCCTGATCGAATCGACCGAAGCCGATCAAAATAGTGACATAGAGATTATCGACATTCAGGATATTGAAGAAGTGAAAGAAGAAGAGGACATCCCCGATGTTCCATTTGCCGTTATTGAAGATGTTCCCATTTATCCAGGCTGCGAAGGTGAATCCAATAATACGGCCCGTAAAAGCTGTATGGAACAAAAGGTCATGCAATTTGTGCAAAACAAGTTCAATACCGAACTGGCCAACGACCTAGGCTTGGAGGGCCGCCAAAGAATCAGTGTGCAATTCAAGATTGATAAAAACGGAAACGTTGTTGATGTTAGAGCCCGCGCCCCACATCCCAAATTGGAAGAAGAGGCTATAAAAATTATCAAATCGCTCCCAAAAATGGTTCCGGGGAAACAACGCGGGAAACCGGTTGGGGTGCTCTATGCCCTACCCATTTTATTTAAAGTGGAAACCGGAAATTGAAAAAATTCAAACTTCAATAAAAGCAGGCCACACGCCTGCTTTTTTTAATGTTCGTCCAACCACCAACGAGGCTTGAACTTTTTGGGTACCAAGCCAAATTTCTTTACGGCATAGGTATCGATGTGCTGGATAAGTTCCTCGATGGAATCGGTAACAAAAAGAAGTTTCATATCGGCTTTGCCGATACTTTCGTTTTCAGCCATCAAAGCAATGTGTTGACAGAGTTCCTTATGGTATTCGGTATCAAAAATTACAATAGGAAAATCTTCAATAACATGGGTCTGAATGAGGGTAAGTGCTTCAAATAACTCATCCAAGGTTCCGATACCGCCGGGCATCACTACAAACGCATAGGAATACTTCATCAAAATAACTTTCCTTACAAAAAAATAAGGAATGTTGATCCAACGGTGCAAGTAGGGGTTTGGCTGCTGTTCAAAAGGAAGGATGATGTTACAGCCCACAGAATAGC
The DNA here is from genome assembly GCA_002440705.1 of Flavobacteriaceae bacterium UBA6268. Taxonomy (GTDB): domain Bacteria; phylum Bacteroidota; class Bacteroidia; order Flavobacteriales; family Flavobacteriaceae; genus DJVA01. The sequence continues at coordinate 1,220 of DJVA01000028.1, forward strand.
CTCCAGCCTCATAGGCTCCTTTGTTGGCTGCTTCCATGATTCCAGGACCACCTCCCGTCATTACGGTAAAACCCAGGTGGGATACTGCGGCGCCGATCTTTTCGGCATTTTGGTAATGGACGGTATCTGGGGTGAAGCGCGCCGATCCAAACACGGTAACGCAAGGGCCCACAAAATGCATCTTGCGAAACGCCTTGATGAAACTAAACTGTACTTTTATCGAGAACCAAAATTCCTTGAACCGAGACAAAGGCCCCTCCAGGAAACGTTCCTGCTTAACGAGTCGTTGATTTTTTTTTGATTCCATGATCACTGTGTTTTTCGATAACTCCAAGTAGCCAGTCCATTCACGACTACTGCATAGGCAAAGGTTTTTCCCAACTGCGGAAGGATGTCTACCATGGATGCTCCCTTTAAAAGTACCATGCGCATGACTTCCACAAAATACTTCACAGGATTCAGGTAAGTAAGGTACTGGGCCCATTGAGGCATGCTTTCTATGGGCGTAAACAAGCCGCTCATCAAAATAAATACCACGGCAAAAAACCAAGCGATGAACATAGCCTGTTGTTGGGTTTCTGTGAAGTTCGATATAAGAAGCCCTATTCCCAATACCACCAAAAGGTATATCGTTGTGAAAAGGTACAAGGTTAATAAGCTTCCCAAGATTGGCACCTGAAAGACCCATCGTGCAATGATCAGCCCAATGGAGAGAACCACCAGCCCCAAAATCCAGAAAGGGAATAGTTTTCCTACAATAAACTGACTTTTTTTGATGGGGGTAACATTGATTTGCTCCAAAGTACCCAACTCCTTTTCCCGAACAATATTCATTCCTGATAGAAATAGCCCAATCATGGTCACGAGCAGTACCAAGATCCCCGGAACCATAAATGTTTTGTAGTTAAGGGTCTCGTTGTACCAAAACAAGGGAATGGTTTCAATGGTTTCCACGGGTTTTAAAGTGGAAAGCTTCCACGGGGTATTCCGTTGCAAATCGCGATCGAAACGTTGAATAATTTGCGTGATGTACACCTGCTCCACACCCGCAGCGGCTCCATCGATGGCATCAATGGTAACTCCCAGTGCGGCCTGTTGCTCCTTTCCAATCGCCCGTTCGAAATTTCGTGGTATTTCCAGGACTACCGAAACATTACCCTCTTGCATCGCGGTTTGGGCAGCATTGGTAGCTTCAAAATGGGGCTGCAATTTAAAGTAGCTGGAAGCCGCAAAATGATTGACCAAGGCCCTTGAAGTTGAGGTGCGGTCGTGATCTACCACTCCTAAGGTTATGTTTTTGATTTCGTAAGTAGCGGCATTGGAAAGTACCAGCAACTGAATCATGGGCATTACAAAAATAATGGGGAGCATGCCCCTATTCCTGAAAATTTGCTTGAACTCCTTCCGAACGATGTAAAAAACCGTTTTCATGATTCCAGTCGCGTTTGATAGTTACGAACACTCAAGAAGATAAAGAACAGCGTCATCCCCAATAAAATGAGGGATTCTTTCCAAAGGGACCCAATCCCTACCCCCTTCAGCATAATTCCTTTTATGATAATGATAAACCATTTGGCTGGTAGCAGATTGCTAAGAACCTGTAGGATGACCGGCATGCTGGAAATGGGGAAAATAAAGCCTGAAAGGATGATAACCGGCAACATGAGGCCCATCAGGGAAATCATCATGGCTGTTTGCTGGGTTTTGGCGACAGTGGAAATCAAAATACCCAAGGAAAGTGCCGTAATGATAAACAATAGGCTTTCGGCCCCCAAGAGCATAAAACTGCCCTTTACGGGCATCCCGAATACAAAAATACTTAGCAGAATGATAACGGTGGCATTGATCAAGGACAATAAAATGTAGGGAATTACCTTGCCAACTATCACTTGATAGGGTTTCAACGGCGAAACCAATAATACTTCCATGGTCCCCATCTCTTTTTCACGGGTAAGCGATATGGAAGTCATCATGGCCGAAACCAACATCAAGATAACGGTCATCACCCCCGGGACAAACATGAAAACACTTTTGATTTCTGGATTGTATGCCAAGCGGATTTGTGGTGTTATGGTACTGAAATTTGTGACATTCTGGTTCAAGTCGCGTTGGTAATCTTTCAAAATGGCCGTGATGTAATTGCTAATGGTATTGGCCGTATTGGGATCGGTGGCATCGGTAACGATTTGTACACTTGCACGGTGTTCCCTTAGTAGTTTTTCGTCAAAGTGTGGCTCAAACTGTATAACAGCCTTTACCATTCCCTTTTTAAAGACGGCAGTGATGTCGGATTCTTTTTCGATTAACTGTGTAACGGTAAAATAAGGCGAATTTGAAATGCGGTGAATGATCTCTTGGGTAGTAGCATCCTTCGATCTGTCCAAAATGGCAATTTTAACCTGATTGATTTCATTGGTGATGGCAAAACCGAACAAAAGAATTTGAACGATGGGCATGCCAAAAAGAATGATGAGGGAACGACGGTCCCTGAAAATATGATAGAATTCCTTCTTCACGAAGCCAAGAAACGCTTTCATGCCCGTGCCAGTTTTAAGAATACTTCATTCATGCTTTCCACACCAAATTTTTCTTTCAATCGATGCGGGGCATCCAAAGCTTCGATTGCCCCATTAACCATCATGGAAACCCGATCGCAATACTCCGCTTCATCCATATAGTGTGTTGTTACAAACACTGTGGTGCCAAGATGAGCCGCTTTATAGATCATCTCCCAAAACTGCCTTCGGGTAATTGGGTCTACCCCTCCTGTTGGTTCGTCCAAAAAAACAACTTTGGGATCGTGCAACAGGGCCACGGAAAAAGCCAGTTTTTGCTTCCAACCCAAAGGCAAAGAACGCACTAAGCTATTAGCCTCCGATTCCATACCGAGTTCTTCGATAAGTTGCTTTGATTTTTTTTGAATTCGGTCTTTACCCAACCCATAGATCCCTCCAAAAAACGCAATGTTTTCCTTCACGGTCAAGTCATCATACAAGGCAAACCGTTGGCTCATGTATCCAATGTGCTTTTTAACCTTTTCAGATTCGGTAAAAACGTCATAACCTGCTACTCTTGCAGCTCCTGAAGTAGGCACTGAAATACCAATCAACATTTTCATCGCAGTGGTTTTTCCTGCACCGTTGGCTCCGAGGAACCCAAAAATCTCTCCCTTTTGCACCTTGAAGCTAATGGCATCCACCGCGGTAAAGTCGCCAAAAGTTTTGGTCAATCCCGATACTTCTATCACCCATTCAATGTGTTTCATGGTACCAATTCCATAAAAGTATCCTCGATGGAGGGTACTGTTTCTACTATGTGGATATCCTGGAGTCCCTTACTTTCCAGATAGGTTTTCAGTACGTCCAAATCGGCGGAATCCTTCTGGTCGCTATAATGGACAAATGCTCCAAATGGAAAGGCGCTTTTTGTATTCTCATAGGATTTGAGGGCTTCCAGAAGCAAATACCGATTGTGTGCCGAAAGGGCATAAAGCTTCCTTGGAAATTGACTTTGAATGGCTTTTGGGGTGTCTATGGAAAGGATCTTACCCCCTTGAATAAGGGCAATACGGTCGCACAAAGCAGCTTCATCCATGTAAGGTGTGGACACCAAAATGGTGATGCCCTTCTCCTGCAGTTTCTTCAGCATCTCCCAAAATTCTTTACGGGAAACAGGATCGACCCCTGTAGTGGGTTCGTCCAAAAACAAGACTTTGGGTTTGTGTATCAAAGCACAGGAAAGGGCTAATTTTTGCTTCATCCCTCCCGATAAATTTCCGGCACGACGCTTCTTGAATGGTTCAATCTGAGCATAGATGTCTTTGATAAGGTGGTAGTTTTCCTCGATCGTGGTTCCAAAAATGGTGGCGAAAAAGCGAAGGTTTTCTTCAACGGTTAAATCGTGGTACAACGAAAATCGCCCAGGCATATAACCCACGCTCCTGCGTATGGTTTTATAATGGGCCACTACATCGTTTCCCTGGACACTGGCCTCGCCCTGATCTGCAAGCAATAGGGTGGTTAGGATACGGAACAACGTGGTTTTGCCGGCACCGTCGGGGCCAATTAGTCCAAACAATTCGCCTGAAGCCACCTCAAAGGAAATACCCTCCAAAGCTTTCACTTTCTGATAGCTTTTGGAAATTTGACGTACCTGTATGTCCCAGTTATTTTGCATCCGACAACCACATTTCACCGGGCATCCCAATTTTTAGGCTTCCATCGTTGGAAACTTTTACTTTTACGGCATATACCAAAGTAACGCGCTCCTCTTTGGTTTGAATGATTTTCGGTGTAAACTCGGCTTCCGGTGCAATCCACGAAATGATTCCTGGATACGACTTCATATCCGTACCGCTATCTACTTTTACAACAACCTTTTGGCCTACCGATAAGGCAGCCAGTTGGGTTTCACTTACATACACCCTAAGTTCCATTTCGGTAAGGTCGGCAATTTTGTAAAGCGGTGTTCCAAAACCAACTACTTCCGATGGTTCCACGTATTTGGTCAAAACCGTTCCTTGCAAGGGGTTTACGATCCAGCATTTTTTAATTTGATCGGCTATTTGGGCCAGCTGTACGTCGATGCTTTTCAATTCGTTCACCACGGGAGCATTTTGCACCTCAACGCTGCGAATGCGGTTATGAATGACTTCAATCTCACCGTTTACATCATCCAATTGCTTTTGGGTAGCCGCTTGGTCTTCCATAAGACGCTCAATGCGCTCTTTGTTGACTTGTGCGGTTTTCAACTGACTGCCCAATACATTAATTTGTGAAAGCACTCCTTTGGATTTGGAGCGGATGACCTCCTTTTGAACCAACAATTGATCGCGCTTCAGTCCTAAAGCCACAGTATCGATGTACCCAACCAATGCTCCCTTTTCCAAGGTGGCTCCCTCTGCTACTTCAAAAGCCATGAGTTTGCCATTGCCTTCCGCAGCCACTTTTACTTCAGTAGCTTCAAAATTACCATAGCCATCCGCCTTGCCATTGCTGGAAGTACATCCTTTCAAAAAAAGTGTGCCAACGGCAATAAAGGTTAATAAAGCAATTTGTTTCATATTGTCCGTTTTTAATATCCTAGAAGTACGTTATAATTGGCAATGGCCATTTGCAATTCGATGCGATGCACTGCTTCATTGGTCTTTGCCTCAAAAAGTTTGGTCAAATCGGTTAAATAAGAAGAAGCCGTTATGACGCCATTCCGCAATTGACTTTGGGAAGCCTTAACAACTGCTTCCTGCAATTCCACAATGGCTATATCGATTTCAATGGCTGCTGAAAGTTGATCGATGCGTACTTGCTGTTGACTTAACTCATTTTTGGTTGTTAAATCGAAGAGTTCTTCTTCCACATCAATCATTTCCTTGGAGACTTCCAAAGAAGAGCGCTGTATTTTGTTGGAGTTCCAGTCAAAGACCTTCCAATCCAATTTCAATCCGGCCAGATAGTAAGGCCTGAAGGAATTGTCAAGTAGGTTCAATCCTGGTTTTCCATACCCCCCCGTTACAAAAGCAGAAACCGTAGGCACATTACTTTTGGAAAGCAACAGCTGCTGCTGGTTCAGTGCCTCACGCTGTAATTGATACCACTGTTTTCGGGGACTTTGGAAGTCGACCTTGGACTTCGCTGTCACTGGGGCAGTTTCAAAATGCACTATGGTATCGATGGGTTGTCCTATTGTTTGTAAAAGTTGCACTACCAATGCCTTTTTTTGAATGCGATTTTCAAGTATGCGTTGCTTCAATAGCAGTAGTTCTGCTTGCAGCACTTTATCGGAAGAAGGCAGTGCAACACCATTATGCACTGCGGAAGTGACTTCGGCCAAAGCGGTTCCTAAGGTACTCTTTTGGGTAGCAAGCAGTTCAAATTGGTTATCGTGCATCAAAATGGAAAAATAGAGTTGGTTCACCTTTGCCTTGAGTTGCTGCAAGGACACCTCTACCCACTTTTGGCGGGTTTGCTTTTGCAAATCCATCAAGGCTACACTGGCATCGATGGTTCCGCCATGGAAAAGCAATTGTTGCGCGGTGAGCGTTGCCTTGTACTGATCTTTGCTTAAAGGTTCGATGGGTGAATTGGGAAGAGGTACTTCGGTGACTTCCGATTGGTAAGTGGCCTGTGCCCCGAATTGCAACTGGGGCAATTTTCCATTTTCCAATACCTGTTGTTCCAACCGGTTTTGGTGCTCATACATTTCCTTTTGTTTTGCCAGAGGATAATTGGCTTCAAGTGATGCATAACAGTCTTCCAATGTTAGGGTTTGCGCAGGAAGGGCAAAAACTGCGGAAAGGAATACCGCTGCAAAAACGGCTAAATTTCGAGGCCTCATTTTTTAATGGCTTTAATGATGAAATCGGAAACCGCAACCTTTCGAAGTTTCAGGAATTCCTGAAAAGCGGATTCGTCCATATCGGTAATGTTTTTGATGAACGGTTTACCGATGAATGGGAATGCATTCAAGGAAATGATGTTCACAAACAGTTGTTCCGCATCGATGGGAAGTAAAATTCCTTGGGCAATCTCCTCGTTCACTTGTGATTTGAATTTTTTGATGGTAGGAAAAGCAATGTGTTGCTTAAGGTTTTCGAAAAACTGCGGGTTGCGATTCAATTCCTGAAAAATGAAATTGGGCAAGTAGGGATGCCTAATCATGAAAGAAATGTAGTTGTCGCAAAAATGAACAATCTTTTCTTCTACCGAAGTGTCATCGTTCAACACCGCGTGCAACTGTGGGGCCAGCATGGAAAACGCGCTATTGAAAACTGCTTCAAAGAGCAATTGCTTATTTCTGAAATAATAGTGAAGCAGTGCCTTATTGATACCTGCTTCATCGGCAATTTCCTGCATTCGGGCACCCTCCATTCCCTTCCGTTGAAAAACACTTTTGGCCGCCTCCAATATTTGGGTTTCGGTGGTGATGGTGAGGGGTTTATTCATATTTACCTTTTGGTTTAACCATTTGGTTAACAAACGTACAAAAAAAATGGATTACATCCTTTTATTTAAAATTAATTAACAAAAAAAACGCCGGATTGCTCCGGCGTTACACTTGAATCAACAACGAATAGAAACCCAAAGGGAATTACTCTATTTTAATGTCGGAAGTTGTCTCCATTTCATGATTCTTCTTTCCACCGAAGCTGTACGAAATGCCAATGTTCAATAAATAATCGGCAAAGGCCGCATCCCCATTACGGAACTGCCCTGTGATCTCGGAGGTTTCCTTGTCGGTAAGACTTTGGGGACGTTCCCGTCTTACAGCAATGGGCAGGTTAAGGTTGATGGCAAAATTGTCTTTCATGTACGAAATACCGGGTTCTACGGAAAGCACATTCCCTGGCCTTCTGAAACCATCGGAATCGCCGATGAGGTCCTCAACCGGTACTCCTTCGTAACGTCCTCCAAGCGACCCGGAGAATGTAGGGGAAAAACTATAGCTGAATCCACCACGGAACGAGAACTGATCGGGAACCGACATAACGGCTTCATTTTGAAGGATCGGGCTTAGTGTCTCACGAAACGTCCTTGTTTCGTTTACGTTACGTGGGTTAAACAAGTAAAACCCTCCTGCATAACCAAAGAAATTGGGCACAATTTGTTGGTACCACTGAAAATCGACTGTCCAGCCAAAACCTCCGTCGCCCGGTTGTATGGATTGGTCCACGGGTCTGGTTTCGGGGCCTCCTTCGGGACCAACATTATAGAAAATGTCCGAAGCATTGTAATTACCTGTTGGCAACTTAACCCCAGTCCCCAATGCCAAATTGCCCTTGGGATGTTTTTCGGGGTCGAACATCCAATACCCAATCCCTACTCGTACATCGGCCAACCCCCTGGAATAGGTAATGTGGCGCTCTTCCCTTCCATGTTCGTACAAAGAGGACCGGGTGTAAATAACAAAAGGCAAGGTGAGTCCGGCATACAAGCGATTAGTGATTCCGTAATTCAGGGTAAAATCCCATGAATTGGAATGATTGACAACTTCGGTTTCATTAGCGACTCGATCTGGTTCTTCTTCCGTTCCCCGAAAGTGCCTAAAGGATTTGAAATAGCGGTAATTCATTCCCACTTGAAAACCTCCTTCTTGAACAAGGTTGTTTTCGAGGGTATTCCCTGCGGTACACGAAAATTGTCGGATGGCAACACAACCTTGTGCGTTCACCGAAAGGATGCTGCCGAACAAGCATAGCAGCCCCAGTAATTGTTTGGTTGAAAACATGGTATTGGTTTTTTTAGTTGTAGCGAAAATAAGACCTCAGAAGTTGTCTTGAGTACTGAGAGAAGTTAATAAGCTTAATGAAAAGTTAATAGGGTTAATAAAAATAAAATCCCCCCTTCAAATCTTATTTTTTTAGTAATATGGTAGTGTATTTTGACACGAAGAAAAATCTATATCATTGTTTTGGTCGTTTCGGTATTGGGGCTCTTTACGGTGCAATACCAATATTTAAGGATTGGATTGAACTTGGCCAAGGTACAGTTTCAGAAAAAAATTGGCAATGCCGCCAAACAAATCAAGGAAGATTTGGCACCAGAAAACCAGCTGACATTTTTGGTGGGGCAAGCCATTACCATGGACGATTCGTATTTTACGCTGAGCATGGATAGCATAAAGGATGCGTCCCGGCATTTCCTAAACGATTTTATCACACACCGCCTTACAGAAAATGGAATCGACAAGGACTTTTCATACCGATTGTACACAAAAGACTCAACCGATTACCTTACGGCGCCCAACACCTATGAAAACGATGGGAACATCATTACCTACCCAATTGAGATTGAAGGATATTTGCCCATTCTAATGAAAAAAAACCTCATTCTCGAATTGCAGTTTAAAGATTTGACCGGTTATTTCCTGTTTCAACTAAACGGCCTCATCATCCCCAGCCTTATCTTTATGGCCGCCATCATTTTTGTGATAATTTGGGTATTGCGTTCTTTCTACTGGCAACGAAACGTAATTACCACAACGAACGATTTCATTAACAACCTAACCCATGAACTCAAGACACCGGTGTTTTCGATAGGCTTGGCCAGTAAAATTTTGAATGAAAACGCGACGGAAGTACAGAAACCCGTCATCGAATTGATCCAACAGCAAACCGATCGTCTTAAAATACACATCGATAAGGTTTTGGAATTGAGTGCCTTAGAATCCAAAAGAGGGGTGCTTCATCTGGAACCAGTTGATTTTTTTCCATCCTTAAAGCAATTATGTCAAGAATTTGAAAAATTGGCACAGCTGGAGGGGTTCAACTTTCAGTATGACATTCAAGGGACAAACTTTCCGCTGAAAGCTGAAAAAAGTCATCTGGAAAATGCCATCAACAATCTGCTGGACAACGCCAAAAAATATTCGGAAGCTCCAGTTATTTCGTTGAAGGCTTTTCAAAAAGACCAATGGCTGCACATTGAAGTTGCCGATAACGGCATTGGAATAAGTAAAAAAGAACGGGAAAAAATATTTCAAAAATACTACCGGGGAAGCCACAACCGCTTGCATCAGGTAATGGGCTACGGCCTTGGTTTGAGCTACGTTATGGAGATCCTGAGAAAGCACAAAGGAAAGATTGCCGTGGAAAGCCTTCAAGAAAAAGGTACTACCATTTCATTAAAACTACCCATTACGCATGGATAACGCTAACTATACCCTATTACTGGTTGAAGACGACCCCACTTTGGGCTATTTGCTGAAGGAGTACCTGAGCATGAACCATTTTAACCTCTTCTTGGCCAAAACCGCTAAAGAAGCCTTAAGCCTTTTGGAAAACCACTACTTCGACTTGGCTATTTTGGATGTAATGCTCCCAGACAGGAATGGGTTTGATTTGGCCAAGACCATTCAAAACCAACATCCCTATATTCCTTTTATATTTCTTACGGCCCGCTCCTTGAAAGTAGACGTGCTGAAGGGCTTTTCCCTTGGCGCTGTAGACTATTTAAAGAAACCCATAGACGAAGAAGAATTGGTGGTTCGCATTAATAGTCTATTGTCCCGTTTGCAGACCAAGGGGCCCCAAACAAATGAAACACAGAAATTTTCGATTGGTCTTTACCAATTTGACTCCAAGAACCAACAGCTCGAACATCGGGACGGAAGCATTACCACACTCACAAAAAGGGAAAGCGAATTATTAAAATACTTAATGCTGCATAAAAACAACCTATGTACCCACAAGGAAATTCTGAACAACTTATGGGGCAAAAGTGATTATTTCAACAAAAAAAGTCTCAATGTGTTTATATCGCACCTCAGGAAGTATTTACAGGATGATGCAGCAATTAAAATCGAAAATGTTCACAAACAAGGGTTTATACTAAGAATTCCCTAAAATTGATACCGATAACCCAACCCTACTGCATAGCGGTTTTCGGTATTGTTTATAAAATCGGCTCCCAAGACCAGTTGGATGTCGCCATAAACCCCAGTTTGGTAATGAACCCATACCACATTGTTCCAACTTTTCAAAGCTTTTGGTAGCGGCTCCCTGTAAGTTCCCAAACCCTTTATCATTGTACTTTTTAACTGCCAATACCACTTTGCGTAGGATCCTTCAATACCAAGATGGTGGGCGGTAACCCGATCGATTACAATGGGCGAATTGGTTGCAGTCAATTCCAAATTGGGATCATTCACAATTAAAGGCATTCCGATGATGTTCCCCTCATAACTCCAGCCCGTTCGGTACACACTATTTCTAAAATAACTGTCGAAGCCTGAATCGCTGGTGTTCCCACTTTGGCTTAGGGTGTGGATGTATTCGTACACCACTTTCTGGATGATTTTTGAGGTATTGGGTTGAAACCCTACGCCCCAGATTCCATCTGGAAAATTGGCCAATCGGGTCCCAGAACCATCTTCAAATGGATGCTCGTGGTAGGCATTAAATGTCCCTGTAGAACCTTTCCATTGATAGTCCAACAAATAAGTTCCCATATGATTTCCAACAGCATTGTAAATTTCACCATCAGCACCCGTTTCAGAGCGTTTCCTAGCTGTAAATACATCAATAAATGCCTCGAAATCGTTTTTCAGCTCACCGTATACCGGGGAGGTACCACCCCATTGCACGTAATGTTGCAACTGCACCTTAAGCAAATGATTTTCAGAAAACTGCACGTTCAATCCCAAACGCTTATAATGCACTAGGACGTCATTCACAAAACGCCCTTCATCATTCAGGAAAAATTGCCCAAGGCCCCAATCAACCGAAAAGGTTTGTGACAATTTAAATGGATTGGATGCTTCGGCCAAGAGGCCTGGAAGCGGCCTTGCATTTCCTGAGAATAGAAAGTTTTTATGGCTAATAGAAAGGTTTTCGTTAGGGTTCAAAGTTGAAAAAGCACCACCCCAAACCTTCAGCCAAGAGTTTTGAAATTTCACATAGAGTTCCTTTCGTTGTAATTCGTTGGCAACATTGTCCCGGTACATCCATGAAGTAGCTCCTTCAAAAAAAGCCGTTTCGGAAATTGGGTAAGTTGCTATTACTGCCCCCAGCACCGATGCATTGGAAGTAGCTCCCCGAAGAAACTCAGTATTGGTGTGCATCCAGAAAGGCAGTTGCGATTGCGAAGACCAAATACCCAAGAGTTCTGCATGTCCCTTCCATTCCAAATCTTGAGCCTTTGCTGGCATCAGTGTTATCAAAAAACACGCTAAAAGGCCTAAAAGCGAAAATGGTTTCATTTTTTGAACAACCGCTGTTTTAGGGAGGACTTTTCCTGGTGGTAGCTGTATCCATATTTGTTGCCATAACCAAAATTACTCATAGACACACTGTTGAGCACGCCCGCAACATTGGATAAACGCCCGTCCTCCACTGCATCCTTCACAAAGTCTAACAAACGTTTTTCTGTATAACCTGCCTTAAATACATAGAGGGTCACATCGGCCAACTTATTGATTAAGATCGTGTCGGTAACCAACATGGAAGGTGCCGTGTCGACCACCACATAATCGTATTTTTCACGCAGTTCCTCAAAAAATACTCGGGTGCGTTCTTCCATTAATAACTCGGCTGGATTGGGCGGTATGGTGCCGGAGAGCACAATGGACAAATTCTCGTTTTCGGCACTTTTAGCGGCAATGTCCGCAATTTTCAGGGAAGGATCGATGATGAATTCCGTCAACCCTTTCTTGTCATGATGCTCCTTAGAGAGGTACCGATGCAATTGAGGGTTTCGAATATCGGCACCAACCAGTACTACTTTTTTGCCCGTAAGGGCAATGGTCAATGCCAAATTGAATGCCACAAAAGTTTTTCCCTCCCCCTTGATGGTCGAAGTCACAAAAACCGTATTTGTCTTATGCGATTTGTCCAGTTTGTTGATGAAGAGGTATTGCAGGTTGGTCCTTAAAATCCTGAAAGATTCGGCCAATACACTGCGGTCGTTCATCTTAATCAAGTGCTCATCATCTTTTCTCAATCGCGGAATTTCCCCAATTAGGCTAACAGAAGGAAGCATTTGTTCGACATCCTTTCGGTTTACAACCTTGTCATTCAAAAGCTGTCTTAGGTACAAAAACAAAAACGGGATAAGCAAGCCCACCAAAAATGCTCCTGAAAAAATGATGGGTCGTTTTGGAGAAACCGGTACATCACTACTGTAAGCACTGTCCACCACTTTGGCTTTTGGTGCGGTGACCGCCAGCGATATAGAAGCTTCCTCCCTTTGTTGTAGTAAAAACAGGTACAATTGTTCCTTGATGGTTTGTTGCCGCTCGATGCCTCGATAGACGCGTTCCTGAGTGGGTACCCTGGATAGTTTTGAGTTTAAGGTAGATTCTTGGTAATTGAGGTCCCTAAGGGATAATTTCAATGCATCGGTAGTACTCTTGAGGCTTCCAAGAATTTGGCCCCGGATGTCGTTGATTTGGTTGTTGAGATTAACCACCACCGGATTTTTAGACGTGGAGGATTTAAGCAACCGGTTGCGTTGTAGGATCAACTCGTTGTAATTGGAAACAGATTGGGAAATCCCTTCTCCCTCTATCCCTATATTGGCAGGCAGGAGGTCGTTGGAGGACGAGTGCTCCATGTAATCGATCATGGTGTTGGCCAATTCCAGTTGGGTGTTGACATTGAATTGCCGTTTCTGGAAATCGCTGGCATTTTCAAGAACCAATTGCGCTTGGGCCTCAATATTGGTTAGCCGATTGTTACTCTTAAAATTTTCCTTGTTGGCCTCGACAGAATCCAGTTCCCGGGTAATGATTTCCAATCGGGAATCGATAAAATCGGAAGTTTTTTTTGCAACCTGGCTACGATCATTGATAGCGTCTTTATTGTACTGAAAAACCAGTTCGTCCAAAAAGTCTTCTGCCCTATTCTTTTCGGGAGTATTAACACTTAACACGACCACATTACTACTGGGTATTTCGTTTACCACAGCGAGTTGTTTTTGATAAGTGGAAGTAATTTTCCCCACATCCCTATAGGACACCAAAATGTCCTTGGATAAAAACGTATTGAACTTTTCAGGGTGCTCCAAATCGGGTACCACGGTTATTGCGCCAAAGGGCAGCTCGATTTTCTCACCAAAATTATAGGTTTGCTCGGTACCATTAGGGTGTTCTGAAAGTTGAAAACTTGCATTGTCCAAAATCTTGAAATGCAGGGATGGGACTCGCTTCAATGTATCATCAAACGCCAGGTAATTAACAGTAAAAGGTTTGTACTTATAGATTTCCGTAGTTTTGATGGTTCCCAGGGATTCGTAGAGTACATTCAGTTTCAACGCTTCAACAGCTTTACGGATGATGCGTTTTGACTTGAAGATGGCAATTTCGTTTTCAATTTTGTTTTTCTGAAAACGGGACAAAAAGCCTCCCAATCCAGAAAATGCAGCCAACTCTTCTGCCCCATCGCCACTTTTTTCGTCCTTAATCAAAATCGTGGTCTTGGAAAGGTAGGTGGGCGTAGAATAACGCAAGTAAACATAGGCCACGACCAACGCGATGAAGGCTCCAAGAATAAACAAATACCAGAACCGCGTGTACTGGACCACGATCTCTCGAATGGTAGTGTCTTTTTTGTATGAATGGGCGTCCTGCATGCTATCGGGTTATAATGATCACGGTACTTAAAACTACTGTAAATAGCGACAAAAGCGCGGGAATGTCTGGAATGAATCCCGATTTTTTTACCCCCTTTAAAGAGGGCTGGACATAGACCAGGTCGTTTTGCTTCAAAAAATAAAAGGGGCTCTCAAAAAAATCGGTTGCGGTAAGGTCTACATGGGCAACTTGCTGTTTTCCATCCACTTCCCTAACAATCATAATTTCGGAACGTTTGCCATCTACGGACAAATCGCCGGCCAGGCCTAGGGCCTGTGGCAAGGTGACACGTTCGTCCTGGATGCTATATACCCCTGGACGATTGACCGCTCCCAATACCGTGATCTTGAAATTCATGATGCGAACGTCCACAACCACATCGGTAATAAACTCGGAGAGCCGATCCCGCAACATGGTGACCACTTGGGCACGGGTACTTCCTGCAACGGTAATTTCGCCCAATACCGGAAACCGGATGGTTCCGTTGCTATCAACCAAATAACCTTGCAACAATTGGTTTTGCGAATTGGCGTAGTTTTCGCCAGTGTTCCTTTTGAAAGGTTCCACCACTTCTACATTCATGGAAGAAACCGAAATGTAAAGAACGTCATTCTTTTCAATAATTGGTTCGTAATGTTCCATGGCGCTTTTGGCATTTAATGCCTCGGCATCTTGAAAATAAAGGATCTGTTTTTTGGTGGCACATGAAATCCACAAAAGCGAAAAGACCAGCAAGAGGAAAAATTTCTTCATGAATTTGGGCATCTAATTGCAAATATAACCTTTAAATACAAATCCAAGGGTGCATCACAAATTTTCGAATGGGGTATTTTCAGCAGGATGATCCAGTTCCTCGAAATGAGAGTTTTCACTTTTATATTCTGGAACCAGTTCTTTTAGCAAACGCACCACTTTTTTGTCCTCGTGGCGGGTAGCGGTTTTGATCAATTGCTTAACCTTGGTTTTCAAGGTATTGAAATTCCCGGCAGGAACCTTGGAAATCAAAATTTTAGGATGGTGTGTGGGCAAGGTGGTTGAAGCATCGTTTAACAGCTCTTCGTACAGTTTTTCCCCAGGGCGCAATCCCGTAATTTTAATGTCAATGTCCACATAGGGTTCCAAACCGGACAAGCGGATCATTTTTTCAGCCAAATCCAAAATTTTCACGGGCTTACCCATATCGAAGACATAAATCTCCCCTCCCCGGCCCATGGTGCCTGCTTGCAGTACCAACTGGCATGCCTCGGGAATCGTCATGAAATAACGAATAATGTCCTTGTGTGTTACGGTAACAGGCCCCCCTTGCATGATTTGCTTCCGAAAGTGGGGAATTACCGAACCACTCGAGCCTAGAACATTGCCAAATCTGGTGGTAATGAAACGTGTGTAAACTCCTTTTTCGTTTTGCAACGACTGCACATACATCTCGGCAACTCGTTTTGAGGCACCCATCACATTAGTAGGGTTCACAGCTTTATCGGTCGAAACCATTACAAATTTTTCAATCTCATAATTGATGGACAAAATGGAAAGATTCACCGTGCCAAGGATGTTTACGTAGATAGCCTCGTGGGGATTGCGCTCAATGAGCGGAACGTGTTTGTAAGCCGCTGCGTGGTAAACCATTTCGAAATTATACTTCTGAAACATCAGATCCATTCGGTACATGTTGCTAATATCGGCCAATTCGATGATGAAATTCAATTCGGGGTGGTTCTGTAGCAAATAAAGCTCCAGTTCGTGCAAGGCCGATTCGGCTTGATCCAAGACCACCACCAATTTTGGGGAAAAACTTCCCAGCTGTTTTACAATTTCCGCACCAATGGACCCGGCCCCTCCAGTGACCAGAATGGTCTTCCCCGAGAGGTCTTTTTGGATGAGTCCATTATCGATAACAATGGATTCCCGTTCCAAGAGATCTTCAATCTGTATGGGCTTGATTTGGTTTTGAATGTCCTCTTTTTTGTTCCATTTTTCCATGTTGGGAACATTGAAGACTTCAATATTTTTGGCAATACAATCCTCCACGATTTGGTTTTTTACCTTCCCGCTGAAAGAATCACTAATCAGCAACACGCCATCAATATTCAAATCACCTATGGTCTCCCGGAACGATCCTCGTATCGGAATCACTGGTTTTCCCAAAATCTTAAGTCGCTTGCTGTCGAGGTTTTTGGTGACAAAACCTTTCAATTCGAACGGAAGGCTGGACTCTGTAGCAATGGCCTTACCTAAGGAGATTGTATGGTCGTCGATACCAACAATTACCACTTTTTTCTTAAGGTTACGAGTGGCGAAATTTTTTAAAAACTGGTAGGTTTCCTTTACGGCAATGCGAAATAGCAGCATCAAGGAAAAGGACAGCAACATAAACACGATGAGGGACGTATTTAAAAATATACGCTTATCGGTAAACGATTGGAATGCCACATTAAAGAGGATCATTGCCAAAAAAGTACAAAAGGACGAAAAAGCCAGTTTGGTAATATCCGTAAAAGTTGAGTGGCGAATAATTCCTGAATAGGTCTTGAAAATAAAGAAGAACACCACGTTAACCAATACAATGAACAGTCCCTGCTCTTCAATGGTTAAGACTTTATGAAACTTAATGGGAGTACCGGACAAAATCAAATAGACCAAAAAGAAGGAAGCTGCGGCAAGGAATGCATCAATCAAAACTACAATCCAGCGTGGTAAATACCGTTGGTCCAATAGCTTGATCTTGTTGTCCCCATCATAAAGTTGATTGATCAACTCCTGTTTCTTTTTCACCATTTTTAAAATCTAATTAAATATAACGATTATCCAAGCATTTGCTTGATAATCAAAGCAATTCTTTCTTTTTCTCTATCAGAGAGGTTAGATCCCGAGGGAAGGCAAAGCCCATTCTTAAAGCAATTTTCGGCTACTGACGCTCCGTAATAGGGATACTGTTTGAAAACGGGCTGTAGGTGCATAGGTTTCCACAAGGGTCTGGATTCAATACAATCTTTATCCAAGGCCAAACGAAGCGCTTCGGGTGTTGCTTTAGAATGTTTGGGATCGAACAGGATGCAGGTAAGCCAATGATTGGAAAAAAAGTTCCCTGACGGCTCCGAAAAAACGGTAATCCCTTCAGCTCCAGCCAGCAATTTCTTATAAAATTGATGATTGCTTCTTCGCTGTGCGACACGTTCTTCAAGCACTTCCATTTGTCCTCGGCCAATGGCTGCACACACATTGCTAAGACGGTAATTGTAGCCAATATGGGAATGCTCATAATGCGGTGCTTGGTCCCTGGCTTGGGTAGCCAAAAAAATGGCTTTTTCCTTAAATTCCGAATTTCGGGCAACAAGCGCACCTCCTCCAGAAGTCGTAATAATTTTATTGCCATTGAATGACAAAATTGAAAGGTCCCCGAGGGTTCCGCATTTTTGCCCCTTGTAGCTACTCCCAAGGGCTTCGGCACTATCCTCTATTAATGGAATTTGATACTTACTAGCAATAAACCTTATTTCATCGGCCTGGAAGGGCATGCCGTATAGATCGACCGCAATAATGGCTTTCGGCTTTTCCCCTTGTGCTATACGGTCTTTAATGGTTGATTCCAATACTTCGGGGCAAAGATTCCAGGTTTCAGCTTCGCTGTCAATGAAAATAGGGGTTGCCCCTTGATAAACAATTGGATTTGCTGAAGCACTGAACGTCATGCTTTGGCAAAGCACCTCATCTCCTTTAGAAACACCCAATAAAATGAGGGCCAAGTGCAAGGCTGCCGTTCCAGAGCTTAAAGCAGCTATTTTCGAATTGGCTCCCAAATAACCTTCCAAGCTTTTTTCAAATGCCTCCACATGGGGCCCTAGCGGAGCAATCCAATTGGTGGCAAACGCCTCCTGCACATACTGTTGCTCTAAATTGCCTATATGGGGGGACGATAAGTAAATCCTATCCTTCATTGGTTTCATTGAATTTGATAATTTTCGCAGGATTTCCAACTACCACGGCATAATCGGGAACATCTTTGGTAACCACGGCACCTGCCCCAACAACCGCCCATTTCCCAATCTTTAATTCGGGGAGAATGACACTGCCTGCACCTATGAACGCGCCTTCCCCAATACTAACCCCACCGGCAATGGCAGCCTGAATGGCTACATGCACAAAATTTTCAATTTTTACTTGGTGCGAAATGGTTGCGTGGTTGTTGAGAATGCAAAAATCCCCTATTTCAACACCTGCATCCAATACCACTAGGGGCAGTACAACGGTTCCATTTCCAATAATTACCGAGGGGTATTGCGTAACGGAAGGATGTACAAATGCGGGAAAACTGGCCTCATGAAATCGCAAGGCCATGTCTTTTCGGGTGGCATTGTCTCCAATGGCAATGCAAAGCGCATTTGGTGTTGCAAATTGCTTTGGTGTGGCATGAACGGGAACACCCAATAGACTCGAAACTTTAGGGGTGTCATCATAAATTTCCTTCAAAACATAGTGCGATTGGCATCGTATAAGTTCCACGATGGCGTAGGAATGCCCTCCCGCCCCATACATTATCAGTTCATGCTTCATGGGTTGCCTTTAAAAGGTTCTGTGGTTGCCTGTCCTGCTGCATTGATTCCACTTTGTGCAAAGACTTTCTTAATGGTTTTGAAAAGAATTTTCAAATCCAACGCAAAAGTAAGATTTTGTACGTAGAAAACATCCAATTCAAACTTTTCATTCCAATTGATGGCGTTCCGTCCATTCACCTGTGCCCAGCCTGTAATCCCGGGTTTTACAAGGTGGCGTTTTTGTTGAAAATTGTTGTACAACCCTATATATTCCATTAACAAAGGTCTAGGCCCTACCAAGCTCATTTGTCCCATTACAACATTCAGCAACTGCGGAATTTCATCCAATGAGGTCTTCCTAACCCACTTTCCAATACTGTGAAGCCTTTGGGCATCGGGCAACAAATGCCCCTGTTCGTCTTTTGCATCGCTCATGGTCTTGAACTTGATGATTTTGAAAATTCGGGTGTTTTTTCCTGGTCTTTTCTGAAGGAAAAAAGGAGACCCCCTATGGTGCCATGTCAGTAGTATAGCTACCAAAAGGAAAACTGGGGCCAAAAGCACAAGGGCTACTACTGCGGTTACGATATCAAAAATTGGTTTTACTAGTGCTTTATACATTCCGCAAATTTATGAATCCTCCAGATTTTGGTAAACCCCCAATAAAGCACGCCAAATCTCGTGTCTTTCGTATCGCGAAACAATGGCGCCCCTACTTTCAGCCACTAACTTTCCGTACAGCGCCCCCTCCCGAAGGAGTGCATCCATCGCAGCGTGCAAAGCGTTAACGTTTTTTACCGGAATAATAAGTCCGTTAAGCCCATCTGTAACTATTTCATTGCATCCATTGATGTTGCTCACAATGCAAGGGATACCCATTGCCCCAGCCTGCATGACCACATTGGGAAAGCCTTCGCGGTAACTGGGAAAAACCAATACATGGGATACTGCAAAATAAGGTCTAACGTCTTCTTGGAATCCCACCGAAAAAATCTTGGGATGGCTATGGATGGTTTTTTCGGTAGTTTCAGGCAATGGATCCAGGTCGGGTTCCGAGGGACCCACCAGCAATAAGGAACTGTGAGGGTGGGTTGCCAAAAGGTTGATGAAGGCATCAACCATTTCAACAATGCCTTTATCTTTCACAATCCGTCCTACAAAAAGAAACACAAAATCCTTTTGAGGGATGCCTAGTGATGTTTTTAATTCAACGCGGTCATTTTCGCCGAAGTGAACCGGGTTAAAAAAGGAAGTGTCAATTCCATTGGAACTCCCTTTTCCAACAATGTACAACTTTGAGGGAGCAACAAGTTTTTCAGAAATAATATACTCCATCAACCCTTTGGAGTTGGGAAAGACTTTTGTGGCATAACGATAGGTTCTTTTTTCAATGTACACCAATAATTTTTTCTTGAAGCCTGTAGCCTCCATCAGCGGAAGTCCCGCTACGGTGTGCAGGCGGTGGGGAACCTTAGCCAGCCATGCCGCCATCATCCCAACAATGCCCGCCTTTGGGGTATGGGTATGCACAATAAAGGGTTGCTCCCGTTTCAAGAAGCGGTATAACTTCCAAACCGCCAAAAGATCTTTTATAGGGGTAATTTTCCGGGTAAGTTCCAGAGGATGGCACCTAATTCCTTCATTGTCGGCATACGCTTTAAGGCGAGCCACATCCGAGCTTATCGCAATAACTTCAAAGTAACGCGACATAAAGGAAAGCTGTCCTTCCAGCAGCTTTTCCAACGACAAGGGAATGGTGGTAATCCTTATGAGTTTTTTCTTCAGCATTGTTCTTGGTACAATTTCAAATGTTCCTGAACCATTTGATCCAGGCCATACTTTTCGGAACGCTTAAGGCAGGCAGCTGACTTTTGTTCGTACCATTTTGGGTCGTCTAAAAGCCGGTTGATTTTTTTGGCCAAATCCAAATAATCCCGATGCTCAAAAAATACCCCGGCCCCATGTACTAAGGAAACCAAGCCTGAAACTTTGGAAGCCACCAGCGGTGTTCCTGATGCCATGGCCTCGATACCCCGAAGGGACAAGCCCTCGTGGTTGGAGGACAAAACGGCT
>DJVA01000006.1 GCA_002440705.1 Flavobacteriaceae bacterium UBA6268
CCTCTTCCACACTGCGGTCGTGGCCCAGATGGATTACTTCCACTCCAGTTGCCTGAATGATGCGCCGCATGATGTTGATGGCGGCATCGTGCCCATCGAACAGCGAGGCAGCGGTTACGATGCGTACTTTGTTTTTTGGTTTATAGGGAGGTACTTGTTGCATGGGCAAAGGATGTGGATTGCTTTGGGACAAATTTACGAATTTCGCAATGAATCGACGGTTTGGATTTCAATTTTACAATTCCAGACAAAGGCTAGGCATTTCAACAGTAAAGCGTATATTTGAAACTCTAATGTTACTTGCTATGTTAAAACGACTTTCATTGATAACCCTACTGATTTTTTCGACCTCCTGTGACGAACTCCAGAACGTGGTCAATACCCTACCTAATGGCGATGGCGGCATCAGCGATACCATGATTGCCAATGGTTTGCGACAAGCGCTGGACTTTGGCATCAACAAACAGGTTTCCAAACTGACGCAAAAGGATGGGTTCTATAAAAACCAATTGGTGAAAATTCTCCTCCCCCAAGAGTTACAAAAAGTAGATAAAACATTAAGGGACATTGGCCTTTCCAGCCTTGCCGATGAAGGTTTGAAACTGCTTAACCGTGCTGCCGAAGATGCCGTGAAAGAAGCGACGCCCATTTTTGTGGATGCCGTAAAGGGTATTACCTTCAACGATGCCAAGAACATCTTGTTGGGTCCGGACAATTCGGCCACACAGTATTTACAAGGCCGTACGCAAACGGCGCTGTACGGTAAATTCAACCCGGTCATCCAAAATTCGTTTTCCAAAGTGGGTGCCGACCAGATTTGGACCAACATCATCACCAAATACAATTCGTTACCACTGGTGAACCCCGTAAACCCCGATTTGACCGACTATGTAACCAACGAAGCCCTTAAGGGAGTGTACACCATGATTTCAGTGGAAGAAAAAAACATCCGTACCAAGGTATCTTCCCGAACGACCGATTTATTGAAGAAAGTATTTGCGTTACAGGATTAACGGCGATCCAGAATGTCCTGCATTTGTTGTTGCAATTCGCGCGCAGCAGTGGCAGCGGCAGTGGCAAAGTCAGTTCCATTGGAGGCATAAATAATCCCCCTGGAAGAATTCACCAGAAGTCCTATGGTTTCGGTTAGCCCATAGCGACAGACCTCCGCCAAGCTCCCTCCCTGGGCACCAACCCCGGGTACCAGTAAAAAGTTATTAGGAACCAGTTTTCTGATTTCGGCAACATATTCAGCCTTCGTAGCACCCACCACATACATCAGGTTCTGGCTATTTTTCCAAGATTTGGAAGTTTCAATAACTCTTTTGTACAGCACCATCCCATCGATGTCCAGGGTCTGGAAGTCGTAGGCCCCTTCATTAGAGGTCAATGCCAACAGGATGGCATGTTTGTTTTCAAACGACAAAAAAGGCTCTACAGAATCTTTTCCCATATAAGGTGCCACCGTTACCGAATCGAACCCCATATCCTCAAAAAAGGCTTTGGCATACATTTTAGACGTATTGCCGATATCCCCCCGTTTGGCATCCGCAATAGTAAAGACCTCTGGGTAGCTTTCATTCAAATACTGAATGGTTTTTTGAAGGGCTTCCCATCCTTTAAGGCCATAAGCCTCATAAAAAGCAGTATTGGGTTTGTAGGCTACGGCAAATTGATGGGTGGCATCAATGATAGCTTTGTTAAAGCTGAAGATAGGATCTTCTTCTTCCATTAAATGCACTGGGATTTTGCTCAAATCCACATCCAGGCCTATGCAGAGAAAGGAATTCTTTTTTTTTATTTCTTCAATTAAAAGGTCCTGGGTCATAGGTACTGGGTAAAAGGTATTTATTGTTTCTGCTGAGCGTAATTTATCAATGCCTTCATTCTTTTTTGCAAGGTAATTATTTCAGAAATAATTTCAGATACGTTCTTTTTAGTCAAAAAATCCAATTCAAGGCAAATTTCAAGTTGTGTTTCCAATTCAAAAGCTGAACCTAAAGCTATTTGCAAAAATCTTGTAAAATTTTTTTGTGAATCTTTTGAACAACCTTCCGCAATATTTGAAGGAATTGAAACTGCGCAACGCTTCATTTGTGAGATCAATCCAAATTTTTCGGAAGTGGGAAGTGCCCCAGTAAGTTTGTAAATTTTACCTACTAATTTGATTGATTCATTCCAAATATCTAAATCCCTAAAATTTCTCATGCTCAGTTAACCTAGGGCCTAGCGCCCTTCACCTATAACCCTTAAAATGCTTCCCCTGCTTCTTTGAGTTTTTCGGTATTGCGGACCAGTTGCAATTCGTCGATGATACGCTGAATGTCTCCATCCATAATGTTCCCCAAATCATACAGTGTAAGGTTGATGCGGTGGTCGGTAACCCTTCCCTGGGGGTAGTTGTAGGTTCGGATTTTCGCGCTGCGATCGCCCGAGGATACCATGCTCTTGCGCTTCTCCGAATCGGCTTCCATCTTTTTGGCAAGCTCCATCTCATAGAGACGGGAGCGCAACACTTTCAATGCTTTTTCCAAATTCTTGTGGGAGGATTTTTGATCTTGGCAGCTTACGATCATGCCCGTGGGTTCATGGTGCAATTTGATGGCCGAATACGTGGTATTCACCGATTGTCCACCGGGACCGGTCGAGGTGGTTCGTTCGATTCGAATTTCACTCATATCCAATTCAATATCGAATTCCTCGGCTTCTGGCAGTACAATAACGGTTGCAGCACTCGTATGTACCCTACCCTGGGTTTCGGTTTGGGGAACTCTTTGTACCCGGTGTACGCCTGCTTCGTATTTTAAGGTGCCATACACGTCCTCGCCCGAAACTTCAAAAATGATTTCCTTGTAACCACCACTGGTGCCTTCATTGTAATCCACGACACTTACATTCCATCCCTTACTTTCGCAATATTTGGTGTACATACGGTAAAGGTCCCCAGCAAAAATACTGGCTTCGTCCCCTCCAGTTCCTGCGCGGATTTCCATCACTGCATTCTTCGCATCTTCTGGGTCTTTGGGAATCAATAAATATTTGATTTCCTCTTCCAATTGCGGTAGGTGCTCCTGTGCGGTTTCCAATTCCATTTTGGCCATTTCCACCATTTCGGCATCACTGCCATCGGCAATAATTTCTTCGGCTTCGTTGATGGAATTCTGCAAGGAAACGTACACTTCCCGTTTTTCCATCAATTCGCGGAGTTCCTTGTATTCCTTATTGAGTTGTATGTAGCGTTTTTGATCACTGATGACATCGGGCTGGATGATAAGGTCACTGATTTCGTCGAAACGCTGTTTGATGATGTTAAGTTTGTCCAGCATAAAAGGCCGTTGTATTTAGGCGAGGGCAAATTTACGATAATTTTGATGGATTTTCTACATCGGCACGATCAGTCCATTTACGATTTGGAGTAAAGCAACGATTCCTGTTCTTCAGTGCTGCGGTTTAAACTATAATTCACCAACAAGGTTAACGACAGTACATAGAAAATGCGTTCGGGAAAGTAGGCCACTTCCCATTGATAGAAGTAGGCAGCCAAACCCGAAAGGTCGCACAGTATCAAGCAAAATGTAAAAATCAAAAAAAGCAGTGGGGTTTTGCCTTCAAAGCGGTCATTGTAAATAAAGGCCATTAGTCCAAGAACGATCAAAAAGACCCCCTGCAAAAAAAAGAGTATAAATTGTAGGTTATTGTCCAATCCAGCCCAGATTACATCGGACAGGTAGTATAGGTTAAAAGCATTCAATCCAATCATAGCCATGGTAAAAACTACCAGGACGGGATTGTAGAGGATGAATTTCGTTTTTCTTGCATTGATAAGCAACAGTAATACATAGGCAATATTAGTAAGGATAAACGCCGAAGTCTTGTGGATGGCCCACTCGTACTGGAGGATAAAACCATCGCGTATCAAAAAAAGAATCAGGATTGAAAAAATCCATAAATCCCTGTACCCCCGATGATGAAACAGGAATGCTGTGAGGATGAAGGTAGAGATCCAACGTACCCAACGGCTTATGTGGATATCAAAGAACGCGATTACAATAACATTTAAAAAAAGTAGCACAGCGCAAACAATAGCTAGACGTCGCCATTGGTTTTTAAGAATGAATTCCATAATGTGAGATTTAGTTAGTTGAAGGAAATGTCCTACATCAACTATACGTAAATACGCCTATCTCGGATTTAATGCTGAGGGATTTTTTTTCGGAAGACGCTTCTACCCTGCCAACGATCTGGGCTTCAACCCCGAAGGATTTTGAAATGGCAATGATTTCTTCAGCAATTTCAGGACGCACATACAATTCCATGCGATGCCCCATGTTGAACACTTGATACATCTCCTTCCAATCGGTTTTACTCTCTTTCTGAATAAGTTTGAAAAGCGGCGGTATTTCAAAAAGGTGGTCTTTCACAATATGAAGGTTTTCCACAAAGTGCAAAATCTTGGTCTGTGCCCCACCACTGCAATGGACCATTCCATGAAGGTGTTTCGCACCTACTTCCTGCAGCACTTTTTGAATGATAGGGGCATAGGTACGGGTGGGTGAAAGCACCAATTTTCCTGCATCCAATGGACTTCCTTCCACTGCATCGGTAAGCCCTTTTGTTCCGGCATAAACCAATTGGTGGGGCACTTGGGGATCAAAGCTTTCCGGATATTTTTCAGCCAAGTATTTGTGGAACACATCGTGCCTAGCAGACGTTAATCCATTACTCCCCATCCCACCGTTGTAAGCAGCTTCGTAAGTGGCTTGCCCATACGAAGCCAACCCCACAATCACATCACCAGCCTGTATGTTGCCATTATCGATGACAGCGCTCCGTTTCATACGAGCAGTAACGGTAGAATCGACAATGATGGTACGTACCAAATCCCCAACATCGGCAGTTTCGCCACCAGTTGAAAAAATGTGTACCCCAAAGCTTTTCAAGGATTCTATCAGTTCTTCCGTGCCATTGATGATGGCTGAAATGACCTCGCCGGGTATAAGATTTTTGTTACGGCCTATGGTTGAAGAAAGCAAAATGTTATCAACGGCGCCCACACACAGCAAATCATCTACATTCATAATTAGGGCATCTTGGGCAATGCCCTTCCAAACAGACAAATCGCCGGTTTCCTTCCAATACAGGTAAGCCAAGGACGATTTGGTACCGGCGCCATCGGCATGCATGACCAAACAATGGTCACTACTCCCCGTGAGGTAATCAGGAACAATTTTACAAAAGGCTTTTGGAAACAATCCCTTATCTACATTTTTGATGGCGTTGTGGACGTCTTCCTTGGCCGCGGAAACACCACGTTGGGCATAGCGTTTGGATACTTCTTCGCTCATGGGGCAAAGGTAAAAAGAAAGAGGCCCAAAATCATTTTTTGAGCCTCTAATTTTTTCAAAGTGAAACAAGGTTTAGCGGGTAAATAGCAACTCGCGGTACTTGGTGAGTGGCCATATTTCGTCATCGACCAACAATTCCAATTTATCGCAGTGGTAACGAATTTCCTCGAAAAAGGGTTTTATTTTATTGCAGTATGCAAAAGCCCTTTTTTCCATATCATCAATCTTGTTGGCTTTTTTTCGTTCCTCGATCATGTTGGTAATGTTTTTGTTGATCTCGGTAATGTGCCCGGAAATGTCCTCGATCAGTTGCATTTGTTCCCCAGCTACCTTCTTGAAACTGGTTCCGTAAATTTCCTTGATTCCTTTCACGTTTTCAATGAGGATATTTTGGTAGCGGATGGCCGTTGGAATTACATGGTTGCGGGCAATATCTCCCAACAAACGCCCTTCAATCTGGATGCGTTTGGCATATTCCTCCACTTCTATTTCGTGGCGGGCTTCAATTTCAACCTTATTCATGATGCCCAATTCCTCGAAAAGAGCGATGGACTTTTTAGCCATTTTAACTTTCAGGGCTTCGGGAGTCGTCTTATGGTTGCTTAAGCCCCGCTTTTTGGCCTCCTTTTCCCAAGCTTCACCATAACCGTCTCCTTCAAAGCGGATGCGCTTGGATTGCTTAATGTATTCGCGCAGCACATTGAAAATGGCATCGTCCTTCTTCATGTTCTTTTTATCAATCAAGGCATCCACCTCGGCCTTGAACTCCATCAATTGTTTAGCCACGACCGCATTCAAAACGGTCATGGGGTTTGCACAGTTGGCTGAGGAACCAACAGCACGTAGTTCAAATTTATTACCGGTGAAGGCAAAAGGCGAAGTACGGTTGCGATCGGTATTGTCCAAAAGGATCTCAGGAATCTTACCAACAACGTTCAATTTCAGGTCCGTTTTTTCCTGGGGGGACAATTTTCCATCGGTCACTTTTTCCAGTTCATCCAAAGTCTCCGTCAATTGCGAACCGATAAAGACCGAAATGATGGCCGGAGGGGCCTCATTGGCTCCCAAGCGATGGTCGTTACTGGCACTTGCTATCGATGCACGGAGTAGTTCTTCGTATTCATTAACCGCCTTGATGGTGTTGATGAAGAAGGTCAAAAACTGAAGGTTTTTCATGGGGGTACTGCCAGGGCTCAACAAGTTCACCCCGGTATCCGTTGCCAACGACCAGTTGTTGTGCTTTCCACTTCCGTTGATCCCAGCAAAGGGTTTTTCGTGGAACAGTACCTTGAAATTGTGCCGATCGGCTACTTTATCCATCACGTCCATGATCAAGGAATTGTGGTCCACCGCCAAATTGGCCTCTTCGAAGATGGGCGCCAACTCAAATTGATTGGGGGCTACTTCGTTGTGACGCGTCTTCACGGGAATACCCAAAAGCATGCACTCATTTTCCAAATCGCGCATGTAATGCAGTACCCTAGTTGGAATGGAACCAAAATAATGGTCATCCAATTGCTGCCCTTTGGCAGAAGCATGTCCCAAAAGGGTGCGGCCCGCAAGGGTAATATCTGGACGGGAGGCTGCCAAGGCTTTATCGACCAAAAAGTATTCCTGTTCCCAGCCTAAGGTTGCGATGACCTTGGACACATTTTTATCAAAATATTTTGCAACTGCGGTCGCTGCTTGATCAACACTTTGCAGTGAGCGCAAAAGTGGGGTTTTGTTGTCCAGGGCTTCCCCAGTATAGGAAACAAAAACGGTAGGGACACACAAAGTGGTTCCCAAAATGAATGCTGGGGAGGTAGGGTCCCAAGCAGTATAACCCCTTGCCTCAAAGGTATTTCTAATGCCCCCATTTGGAAAACTGGAAGCATCGGGCTCTTGCTGCACCAATTGTCCACCGCCAAACTTCTCGATGGCTTTTCCCCCTTCGATAGGCTCAAAGAACGCATCATGCTTTTCCGCAGTGGCCCCTGTTAATGGTTGAAACCAATGGGTGTAATGTGTAGCGCCTTTACTAATGGCCCATTCCTTCATTCCCGTGGAAATATGATCGGCAATGTTGCGGTCGATTTTGGTCCCTTTTTCGATGGCGTCCATCACACTTTTATAGGAATCCTTGGTAAGGTACTGACGCATGGCGGTTTCATTGAACACGTTGCTACCGAAAATATTGGATCTGCGATCGGGTTCAGTGACAGGAATCGCTTTGCGGCTGTAGGTTTCACTAACTGCTTTGAATCGTAAAGTTGACATGGATGATGTGTATTTTTAGTGGATTTGACATTTTTACCGCGCAAAAGTACATTTATTTTGAAGACACCCCCATATTTTTAGCGTTAAGTTATCAATAACTTAATATATTGTGTTGATAACCCCCCTTCAAAATAATAAATCAGCGAATAAAAATGCCTGTTTGGTCAAAATAACCCTAGAATCAGCTCAAAAAAGCCATGGATACAAAAAGAAGATAGGCCACAAGGATAAGCACTCCTTTGACACGCCCTATTTCGAATGATTTGGGGAAGAATGCCATAGGAATCAAAACCGCTGCGAAGCCCAACATCCAGAAAATATCGTTATTAAGGACTGCTTCACTTTTCACGGCAATGGGCTGAATGATGGACGTAAGACCCAGCACACAGGCAATGTTGAAAATATTGGATCCAATTAAATTTCCTAGGGATATGGCCTTTTCTTTTTTGATGGCGGCTATGATCGA
Source organism: Flavobacteriaceae bacterium UBA6268 (assembly GCA_002440705.1). GTDB lineage: Bacteria > Bacteroidota > Bacteroidia > Flavobacteriales > Flavobacteriaceae > DJVA01. The sequence continues at coordinate 8,071 of DJVA01000006.1, forward strand.
GGCGGCCAATTCGGGTACACTCGTGCCCACCGCAATCATGGTTACGGCAATAACACGTTCACTTACCCCCATGGCCTGCGCCAAATCCACAGCGCCTTTCACTAGAAGTTCACTGCCACCCCATAGCGCTAAACCACCTAGCAATAACCAAATTAAAATCCTCCAATTGGAGACTTTAGATAGGGCCTCATCCACCTCTTCATCCACTTTGGCATCCAGCTTATGACTCTTTCTAGCACGATGAATAAGAAGCCACAGATACGCCACTAAGAAAAGTAATAAGGCAATTCCTTCCCACGTGGTCAGTACGTGACCGCTCTGCAGCAAAAAATACAGTGCGACCGATACCACCATCATCACTGGCCAATTAAGCTTGTAAAATTCGTGATCGATGGCTAAGGGAGCAATGACGGCAGTGACGCCCAAAACTAGGCCGATATTGGCTATATTGCTTCCAATAACATTCCCCAAGGAAATATCGCTAAACCCATCCAATGCAGCGTTGATGCTTACCAATAATTCCGGTGCCGAGGTCGCAAAAGAAACCACGGTAAGTCCGATCACCATTTTTGAAAGTTTCAATTTAAAGGAAAGCGCCACCGAGGAGCGCACCAGGAACTCACCGCCAAGTACCAATAAAATTAGCCCTAATACAATATATAGGATGCTCATAAAATCATTTGCTTGTCAAGATACTAATAAGGACCTTGAAGAAACAATCCTGCTTTATTTTTTTGATACAATATAAAACGGAAAATTTAGTTATTTAACTAAGAATATAGTTGTATAACTAAAAAAATAGTTATATGTTTGAACCATGGAACGATTAACCAACAAAGAAGAAGAGATCATGCAAGCCCTTTGGGAACTCCAAAAAGGGTTTGTGAAAGACATCTTGGCCCTGCTGCCAAATGAAAGCCACTACAATACCATTTCGACGATGGTGCGAAATTTGGAGGAAAAAGGTTATGTGGCCCATCAGGCTTTTGGGAAAACCCATCAGTATTTCCCTATCGTAAGCAAAGAGGAATATGCCAAGGGGTTTATGAATTTTGCGACCAAACGGTTTTTTGACAATAGCTACAAAAGCATGGTGTCCTTCTTTGCCAAGGAAGAAAAAATAAGCGCTGAGGAATTACGGGAAATTTTGGACATCATTGAAAAAAAACAGTAGGTATGGAATTTTGTAGCTATTTACTGAAATCGGCTGGTGTGCTCACACTCTTTTACGGAGTGTACCAACTATTTCTGAGAAAAGAAACTTTTTTTGTCACCAATCGTCACTTTTTACTACTTGGAATCTTTGCATCATTGCTCCTGCCCTTGTGGTATTTCACCCAATCGGTTACGGTGCAGGTTGAAGTTTTGGATGCGCTTCCGTTTTCAGAAAATACCACGACAGCTATACCCTCCGAACTCCCAATACCATCGGAAACTGATGTGCCCGCAATAGGTTTTACACAATTCCTGGTTGGTACATATTTATTTGGAATACTGCTTTTATTAATTCGCCTAGGGATTCAAGGTTCTTCCCTTGTACGCTTATTGAAAAAATATCCAAGCCGTCGGGAAAATGGCCTCCTGAAAGTCCCAGCCAATGAAAAGACCGCTCCTTTTTCCTTCTTCCAATATTTGGTCTACAATCCAACACAGCATTCAGAAGCCGAGCTACAAATGATTTTCAAGCACGAACAGGTTCATATCGAACAACGCCATTCCATCGACGTCATCGTTGGAAACCTGCTTGTCATTTTTCAATGGTTCAATCCCATTGCCTGGCTTTATAAAAAAGTTTTGGAAGAAAACTTAGAATTCATTGCCGACAACCACACCGCCCAGGTAGTTCCATCAAGAAAAGCTTATCAAATGGCACTGGTAAAGGCCGCTTCCCCGTGGGCGCCAGCGTTGACCAATCCTTTTTATCAATCATTCATCAAAAAACGAATCATTATGTTAAACAAATCAAATTCCAAAAAACACCGAGTATTTAAAGTATTGGCCATTATGCCCCTGTTGGCCTTGTTCCTGTTTGGTTTCAATGTAAAAAAGGTAACTAACTATGTTGAAATTCCTGCAAAGAAGCGTTCCTTGGTCACCGAAGAAATCCCTGCTTCAAATGCGCCAGAAAAAAAATACAAGACCGAAGGAAACCACGAGATCCAAAACTCAACGCCCGATGTTGAAGCAAAAGAAACTGATCAAAACCCTGAACGCTCCAATGCTGTGATCCTGGAATTCCGTTATGAAATCAATAAAAACACCTCTGAAGAAGAACTCAAGCGTATCAAGGATGACCTTAAAAAGAATCATGGTATCGACTTGAGTTATACTACGGTTCGCAATGATCAAGGTGAAATCACATCCCTTTCCATCAACTATTCCGGAAAAGGGGTGACCGGTAAAAACCTAAATGGTAACTATTCGGTTTCGGATGATGACGGCATTGAACCCTTCTTTTTTTACCAAGACGATGACGGCTCCTCCGGATTCTGGTCGGAGGGTGCCGAAGAACGGCGTCTTGAGCGCATGGAGCGTCGCCAAGAGGACCTCGAAAAACGCAAGGAAGAAATGGAGGAACGAAGGGAAAAAATAGAGGTACGCCGCATGGAGATGGAAAAACGCCGTGAAAAGATGGAGATGAAACGCAAGGAAGATTTGGACAAAAAACGCGTGGAACTGATCAAAAAAAGTGGCAATGTAGCCATAGTGGGTGATGAACGCGCCGTTTATGAAATTGTGGACCTAGACGACCTTGATGCGGATGAAAATGTGAATGTGGTGAGTTATGTGGTGGCCAGTCCCAGTGGCGCCAGATCTTACATCATTGATACCGACGACGTAATGGAAGTAGACAATGTAAAAACCACAGAATATGTTGTGGCCCGACCCGATGGCAATGTAGCTTACGTTTCAAGTACTGGAAACGCATTTTCCATCAACAAGAGCACAACCGATGCCCAACTGAAAAAGATCCAGCAACAAATGGCTCAAAAGAACATTGAATTCAAATACCGTAATGTAAAGCGCAATAATCGTGGTGAGATTACCGGGTTGAAATTTTCGGTGGACGATCACCACGGTTCTAAAAGCTCCACCACAATCAAAAGTGACGGTGAGAAACCCATAGACCCCATTTTCATCAACCAATAAAAAAGGCCTCTTGAAAAAGAGGCTTTTTTGTGATACATTCACCCCATGAAAAAGGAGTGCTTTAAAATTCTGGCGCGACTCAATAAGTGGCTATTGCCCAGTTTTACCAAAAAAGGAGTGGATTTATCCAAAGCCACTAAATTTCAATTGCTATTATTTGGATACCGCCTCTGGGTGACCAAAAATGCGTTGGATCAATAATTCAAGACCGAAGTTACTTCGTACGGTTTCAGTTTCGCTGCCCCTTTTAAAAAATGCAACTGCATGATAAAATTACACTGCACCACCTTTCCGCCCAATTGGGTGACCAGTTCGCAGACAGCCCTTGCTGTGCCTCCTGTGGCCAGAACGTCGTCATGCACCAGAACGTGTTCGCCCTTAACAATGGCATCTTCATGAATTTCTAGGGCATCGTAGCCGTATTCCAATTCATAGGGTTGCTTTAAAGTGGAATAAGGCAATTTACCAGGTTTGCGAACGGGGATAAATCCTGCTCCCAAACGATCGGCCAATAACGTAGCAAAGAAAAACCCCCGGGTTTCGACACCCACCACTTTGTCTATTTTTTGGGAACCCACCAAGGCCAACAACTGTTCCAAGCAGGCTTGGGTAGCTTTGTGGGAAGCCAATAAGGGAGTGATGTCTTTAAAAAGAATGCCTTCTTTGGGAAAGTTGGGAATGTCGCGGATGTAGTCTTCTAGATTGAGCATTGCTAAAAATAACCATAATAAACATCCCAAACAATAGGCGTGCCTACATTGGCTCACATCCCTCCTGACAAAGCTCCGCTTTGAAAAACACAGGATTGGCTCGCGCCCCTCCTGGCAAAGCTCCGCTTTGAAAAATGCAGGGTTGGCTCGCGCCCCTCCTGGCA
>DJVA01000007.1 GCA_002440705.1 Flavobacteriaceae bacterium UBA6268
TCGAATCCCTTCCTCTCTGCAACTATATTTCGTGAGCACCTTTTTTCGCCTTGAAAAAATAATCATTAGGTGTTTTTGGTTTGATTTATAAAAGAAGACCTGAAGTAATGCAACCCAAAGAATTTGTTGCAGAATAACCAAATAATTTTATATCTTTAAAACCCTAAAACTAATAACTAAAAACAAACTTTAAGTCGATAGCAATGAAAAAACTATTTTCTATTTTGGCAATTGCCTCTTTGGTTTTTGCCGGTACCAGTAACATGAAAGCAAGTATTCAAACCTTGCCAACAAGTTTACAATTACTTACCAATGCCGCTACGGTTACCTTTGTTCAGGATGAAGGAACTTCCGGAGACGAAGCTCCTGAGAGAACCTTCCACCAAGAACTCAAAACCCGTTTCATAGAGGGAGGACCCGGTTTCATGGGAATCGTGTTGCTTTGTTTGATACTTGGATTAGCCATTGCTATTGAAAGGATTATCTTCTTGAACCTTTCCACTACCAACACAACCAAATTGGCCAATAACATTGAAGATGCCTTAAAGAGTGGTGGTATAGAAGCAGCCAAAGAAGTTTGCCGAAATACCAAAGGCCCCGTAGCCTCTATATATTATCAAGGTCTAGACCGAGCCGATGAAGGGATTGATGTTGCTGAAAAAGCAGTAGTCGCCTATGGTGGTGTTCAAATGGGACAATTGGAGAAAAACGTTTCTTGGATTTCCTTGTTTATCGCTTTGGCACCTATGCTTGGTTTCATGGGGACGGTAATAGGAATGATCATAGCATTCGATAAAATCCAGGCTGCAGGCGATATGAACCCTGCATTAGTTGCTGGAGGTATTAAAGTGGCACTTTTGACCACCGTATTTGGATTGATCGTGGCCATCATCCTTCAAATTTTCTACAATTACATTATTGCCAAAATTGACAGTATTGTAAACAGTATGGAAGATGCATCCATTACGTTAATCGATATGTTGTTCGATTACCAAAACAAAAAATAATCCTTAAACACCGTACTCAAGATGGGTTTACATAAAATAGTTAAAATACTCGCTTGGATTTTTGGGTTGGCTGGCATTGCCACCTACATCATGATCCTCGTGAAAGGAGATAAAGCAATTGATGCAGAGAGGCTTGCAGGCGATGTTTCTGCAGTCAGCCCGATCTACGCGGTAGCTTGGATCATATTTGTATTGTTGTTGGCGTTTTTGATTTTCTTTGTACTCAAAGGAATTGCTGCTGGAAATGTAAAGAAAACCTTACTTTCCCTTGGTATTTTTGTGGTCATTGCCATTATTGGTTACGCCATGGCCAGTGGTAGTACCGAAGGATTGCCAGACAATGCAGGCGAACCACTTACAGAAACCACCTCAAAGTGGGTTGGTGCTGGTTTGAACACCTTTTATATTTTGGCGGTATTGGCGGTAGCCAGTATGGTTTTCAGTGGATTTAACAAAGTAAAAAACCGTTAACATGGCCAGAAGATCAGCACCCGAAATCAATGCAGGATCCATGGCGGATATCGCTTTCTTGCTGCTCATATTTTTCTTGGTGACTACGACCATCGAGAAGGATAAGGGGATTGCTCGGCAATTGCCTCCTCCAATAGAGCAGGATCAGGATGTGATCATTAAGCAAAAAAACTTGTTCATCGTAAATGTTAACAAGAATGATCAATTGCTCGTCGAAGAAGAACTGATGGACCTCAAGGACCTGCGTCAAGCTGCTATCGATTTTCTTGACAACGGTGGGGCTCCAGCAGGTACTCCCGATTATTGCAATTACTGTAAAGGCGACCATTCTCCAGAGTCTTCAGACAATCCTCAAAAAGCCGTAATTTCTGTCCAAAACGATCGCTTAACTTCGTACAAAATGTACATTGCAGTCCAGAACGAATTGGTAGCTGCCTATAACTTTTTGAGGGATCGTGAATATAAGCGCTTGTATCCTAAAAGACAGCTTAGTTATGTAGAGGTGAAGAAAATTTATGACGAGGGTGGATTTAAAGGGACTGAAGAAGAAAAAGTGAAAGAAGAAATGGAAGCCGTCCAAGAATTGATTCCTCTGAAACTTTCCGAAGCCGAACCTAAAAAATCTGGATCTTAAAATTGTAGCAGATGTCAAAATTTAAAAAGAAAAAAAGTGGAGCTTTGCCGCCTATCTCAACGGCCTCCCTTCCCGATATTGTGTTCATGTTACTTTTCTTCTTCATGGTTGTTACCGTATTAAGGGAAAGTAACCTTCTGGTAATGCAACGACTACCAAAAGGGGATCAGGTTGAAAAACTTCAGAAAGACCGTTCCATTTTTATCTATGCTGGCAAACCCGGTCCTGGTTATATTGAAAAATATGGAAAGGAATCCCGCGTTCAAATTGGCGATAAATATACCGAAGTAGGAAACATTCGTTTTGCTCTAGAAGAATTAAGATTGAAACTACGTCCCGAACTTCAGGATAAAGTAATGGTGGCCTTGAAAATAGATGAAGAAACCAATACAGGACTGGTTACCGATGTCAAACAGGAATTAAGGGAACAAAACCTCTTGAAGATTATTTACATCACTACCCCAGGGAACCAATTGGATGAATAATTCATAAAGAACTCAGAAAAAATAAAGCCTCAACCATTGAGGCTTTTTTTGTAGATTGAGGTCACCAAAATTACCAAGGATGTTTTATAAGTGTTTCATCATTTGCATGCTGTTATTGCCCCATTTGTTTTATGGGCAAGATTCACTGCAAGGGCCCAATGTCGATACCAAGTACCGTGAGGATCAGTTGTATGCGGGCGTTACCTATAACATCCTTACGAAGGTACCCAGCAATGTTAATTTAAATGGAGTTTCGGGTGGAATCCATTTTGGGTTTTTAAGAGACATGCCTTTAAATGAGCAACGAAATGTAGCACTGGCACTTGGGGCAGGTATGGCATTTGACCGGTATGGCCAAAACTTATTTATTGGTGAACGGACGGATGAGACTACAATTTTTAAGGCTTTGGTGGATAATGAAGTATACGACACCAATAAGTTTAGTACGGCAGCTGTAGAAGTACCGTTGGAGTTTCGATGGCGAACCTCTACTCCTACCGATTATAAATTTTGGCGAATTTATACCGGAGTGCGCCTTAGCTATGTTTATTGGTATCGGGCTCAGTTCAAACAGCCAAACAATGAAGTAAATCAAACCGATATCCCCGAATTTGAACAGCTTCAATGGGCAGCAACCTTGGCATTTGGGTATGGAACCTTTAACTTCTATGTGAATTACAACGTAACCCCCTTTTTCAAGAATGCCTATACCGAGGATACGTCAGAGCAAATTGAATTCAGTCCTCTAAAGTTGGGTATCATTTTCTATATTTTATAGCCAATAATTGAGCATCAATAGCTGGGGGATTATTCCTAGGAAAAACCCTAGTGCCAATTCCAGAAATGTATGGGATCGTGTATGCAAGCGGGAACTAGCCACCCAGCCGTTGGCAAAAAGCAGCAGTCCAATCCAAAATAGCATGTTTACCTGAAAATGAATACTAAGGGCCGTAATAAAGAAGGTAAGACCGGCTATTCCCATTTGATGCAAGCTCACTTTAATCTTAAAAAAAACCATGAGCAGTGCGGCCAATGAAGAAAAAAGAATTCCCACAAAGAAGAAGTACAATTCGGGGGTAATGTAGGGGTCAAAGATGAGTTTGATAATGGCCAGAAAGATGATACTTTGAAGCATGAGGGGAATCTTGCGTTCCCATACTTGCTCCAATTTAATGGAATGTACCCATCCAATGGTTTTCAGTAAAAAATAGACCACAATAGGAATCAGTAAGGAAAGAATGACGATGGCTATCAATTTTGATTGCAAAACCGCTTCATCGACATAGCGCGGTGTAATAATAAAGTACATGACGGTTCCTAGCAATGGCATCAGCAAGGGGTGCCAAACGTAAGCCCCAATTCTCAGAAAATAGTTCATCTAAATTTCTTTTCGTAGCCGGGCAACAGGCAAATCCAATTGTTCGCGGTATTTGGCGACCGTTCGTCTTGCGATGGGATAGCCCTTTTCTTTCAAAATTTTAGCAAGCTTGTCGTCGGTTAAAGGTTTCTTCTTATTTTCTTCGGAAATGGTTATTTCAAGTATTTTTTTGATTTCCTTGGTAGATACATCTTCCCCTTGATCATTTTTCATGGATTCACTAAAGAAATCCTTGATCAATTTTGTTCCGTAAGGGGTATCTACATATTTGCTGTTGGCCACCCGGGAAACGGTAGAAACGTCCATGTCTATTTTGTCGGCAATGTCCTTTAAAATCATGGGTTTCAATTTTCGTTCATCGCCTGTCAAAAAATAATCCTTTTGATGGTGCATGATGGCATTCATGGTTACGTACAGCGTTTGCTGCCGTTGTTTGATGGCATCAATAAACCATTTGGCCGCATCCAATTTTTGTTTAATGAAAAGCACAGCGTCCTTTTGGGATTTTGATTTTTCCTTGGACTCCTTGTACCCCTTCAACATATCACTGTATTCCCTAGAGACATGCAGCTCTGGGGCATTTCTTCCATTAAGGGTAAGTTCGAGTTCCCCGTCCACAATTTTGATCGCAAAATCTGGCACAATATGTTCTATAACCCTGGTATTGCCCGAATAAGCACCGCCGGGCTTCGGATTCAAGATTTCAATTTCATGAATGGCTTCCCGAAGTTGGGTTTCAGAAATATCAAATTTTGAAAGCAATTTGGCGTAATGTTTTTTAGAAAAGGGGTCGAAGGCATCTTCCAGTATTTGCAGTGCCAGTACTACCGAAGGCGTTCGTTCCCTGCGCTCCAGTTGTAGCAACAAACACTCTTGAAGATCGCGGGCACCCACTCCGGCCGGATCGAGTTCCTGAACAATTTTCAGCACTTTCTCAACGGTTGCTTCATCGGTATACGTATTTTGGGTGAATGCCAAATCGTCGACAATATCCACAACTTCCCTTCGTATGTAACCACTTTCGTCCACGCTTCCAACCAAAAATTCGGCAATACTAAAATCTTCATCCGATAGCCGGTAAGTATTTAATTGCTGAAGTAAATACTGGTTGAATGAAGTTCCAGACGCGAAAGGGGTTTCTTTTTCATCGTCATCGGCACTGTAATTGTTGGTGGCCAATTTATAACTGGGAATTTCGTCATCGCTCAGATAATCGTCCACATTGATGTCGGTCTCAATTACGTCATTGCCTTCGTCGTACGTTTCGTAATCCTCATCTGCTCCAAAATCATCGTCTGGGGTTTCATCCAAATCTTTGCCGCCTTCCAGCGCTGGATTTTCTTCCAGTTCCTGCGAAATGCGTTGCTCAAAGGCCTGGGTAGGCAATTGAATGAGTTTCATCAGCTGGATTTGCTGAGGAGATAGCTTTTGCGATAATTTTAAATTGAGCTGTTGTTTAAGCATATACAAAAATGTGACGCTTACATAAAGTTAAAAAAAATCCAGCAACGGATGAAGCAACTGGATTGTATTGAACCAAATTTTCAAATAATCTTAGAACTCGGCATTTCCGGGTGTTCTAGGGTAGGGAATTACATCCCTTATGTTTCCCATACCCGTCACAAACTGTACCAGCCGTTCAAAACCAAGTCCAAAACCACTGTGTACACACGTTCCAAATTTTCTTAAATCCAAATACCAATAAAGTTCCTCTTCCGGAATGCCCATGGTTTTCATTTTGGCTTTAAGTACCTCGTAGCGTTCTTCCCTTTGTGAACCTCCTACAATTTCGCCGATACCGGGGAAGAGGATGTCCATAGCCCTCACGGTGTTGCCGTCTTCATTTAAACGCATGTAAAATGCCTTTATTTTTGCAGGATAATCAAAAAGGATAACCGGACGCTTAAAGTGCTTTTCTACCAAATAGCGTTCGTGTTCACTTTGTAAATCGGCGCCCCAGTCGTCAATAAGGTATTTGAACTTTTTCTTTTTATTGTGATTGCTGTTTTTCAGTATTTCGATGGCCTCGGTGTAACTAACACGAACAAAATTATTGTCCAATACAAACATTAATTTTTCCCTCAAAGTCATCTCGCTGCGCTCGTTCTGTGGTTTTGATTTTTCTTCTTCCTGCAATCTTTTTTCCAGAAATTCCAAATCGTCTTCGCAAAAGTCTATCGCGTACTTTACCACGTATTTGATGAAATCCTCCGCAAGGTCCATATTGTCGTCCAAATCGTTGAAGGCTACCTCGGGTTCAATCATCCAAAATTCGGCCAAGTGACGCGAAGTATTGGAGTTTTCTGCACGAAAAGTAGGCCCAAAAGTATACACCTTGCCCAAGCCCATGGCATAGGTTTCGGCCTCCAACTGGCCACTAACGGTAAGGTTGGATTCTTTTCCGAAGAAATCTTCACTGTAATTAACCGTGCCGTTTGGATGTAACGGGGGATTTTTGGCATCCAATGTTGTAACCCGAAACATTTCGCCTGCTCCCTCGGCATCACTTCCTGTAATGATAGGGGTATGCATGTAGTAAAAACCGTTCTTCTGAAAATAGTCGTGTATGGCAAAAGCCAATTTGGAGCGCAACCGCATCACGGCCCCGAAGGTGTTGGTACGCACCCGCAAATGTGCTTGTTCCCTTAGGGTTTCCAAGGAATGCCTTTTTGGGCTTAAAATGGTAAGTTTCAATTCTTCCGGATTGGCTTCACCCAAGACTTCCAATTTTGACACTTGAATTTCGACAGCCTGTCCTTGCCCCTGACTGGCAACCAGGGTTCCGGTTACTCCAATTGCGGCTCCAATGGTAACCTTATGGAGTAGGGATTCTTCAAATTTTTCATAATCCACCACACATTGTAGGTTTCTAATGGTGGAGCCATCGTTTAATGCAATGAAACGGTTGCTTCTGAATGCACGGACCCAACCCGAAATGGAGACTGGGTGCAAAGAAGGCTCGCTTTCTAAGAGTTCCCGGATGACTTTTTGCTGCATGATTCCTTATTTTGAAGGCATAAAGATACTTTTTTTCTGTTTTTTAAAGGGTAGGAAAAAGAGGTTTATTCCTCTTCTTTCCTTGCCTCTTCCACCTCTTCGTCACTACTGGGCAATATTTGTATGGCAGGTTTTCGCAAGGTTTGTTTGTTGGCAATATTGCGTTCCAGGGAAAGCAGTAGGGAAGGGAGCAATAAAAGATTGGCCAGCATGGCAAACAACAAAGTGGTGGAGACTAAAGCTCCCAGTGCTTTGGTGCCGCCAAAATCAGAAATAATAAAGACACTGAACCCAAAAAACAAAACAATGGAGGTGTAAAACATGCTAACCCCCGTTTCCTTTAAAGCCGCATAGACCGATTTTTTTATTTTCCAATCATTGGCCATTAATTCTTGCCGGTATTTGGCCAAAAAGTGAATAGTGTCGTCTACCGAAATTCCAAAAGCAATACTAAAAACCAAAATAGTGGAGGGCTTGATGGGGATTCCAGTGAAGCCCATTAGCCCAGCTGTAATCAAAAGTGGAAGCAGGTTGGGCACCAGGGAAATCAGGATCATTTTAACGCTTCGGAACATCCATGCCATAAAAAGCGCAATCAATAAAATGGCGAGGGAAAGTGACAGCATCAGGTTGTTTACCAAATATTTGGTTCCCTTTTCAAAAACATAGGCTTTTCCGGTTATCGAAAAGTTATAGCGGTCCTTAGGAAAAATTTTAGAAGCCTTGTTGCGTAGATCTTCTTCAATTCGATCGAAACGCTCTGTTTGGGTATCTTTTATAAAGGTTGTAATCCGCGCATATTGTCCCGTAGAGTCTACGTAACTGGAGAGCAAGTTGGTGTCCTTGGCGCTATTTTTTGCATAAGAAAGAATAAATGTGCGCTCCTGTCCGTTGGGCAATTGGTAGTATTCGGGATTGTCGTTATAATAAGCTTGCTTTGAATATTTTACCAAAGAAACCACCGAAAGGGGCTTGGAGAGTTCGGGAATTTCGTTCATGAAATTTTGGAGTTCCTCCATGCGTTTTAGCGTGGCCAAGTTCATAACCCCCTTTTTTCGTTTGGTATCAATAAGGATTTCCATGGGCATGATGCCTTCGTATTCCTTTTCGAAGAATTTAATGTCTTGTGTAAATGGTTTTTCTTGGGGCATGTCTTCAATCAAACTACCCGAAAGCTTGATATTGTAAATACCAATAATACTGGTACATAACATGGCAATGGTGATTACATAAATGGAAATGCGATGCTCCCTTACCATTCGTTCCATCCAGTTCACAAAGCCACTGATCCATTGTTTGTTCAAATGTTTCAAATGTTTGTATTTGGGGATGGCCATGTAACTATAAACGATGGGAATGATGAATAAGCTCAACAAGAAAATAGCTAGGATGTTGATGGAAGCTACGATTCCGAATTCCTTCAACAATTTACTGTTGGTTAAAATAAAGGTTGCGAAACCAGAAGCCGTCGTAACGTTAGTCATTAGCGTGGCATTCCCAACCTTGGTAATTACACGTTGCAGGGACTTCGCTTGGTTTCCATGCCGTTGGATTTCCTGCTGGTACTTATTGATTAGGAAGATGCAGTTGGGGATTCCTATCACAATGATCAATGGGGGAATCAATGCGGTTAGTACCGTGATTTCATAATGCAGCAAACCTAAAACCCCAAAAGACCACATAACGCCTACAATAACGGTTATCATTGAGATGAAAGTAGCACGGAACGACCTGAAGAAGAAAAAGAAAATAAAGGAGGTAATCAATAAGGCGGCCCCAATAAAAAGTCCAATTTCGTCAATGATATTCTGCGAGTTCAGTGTACGGATGTAGGGCATACCGGAGGTGTGAACCTTGATACCGGTTTCAGCTTCAAAATGTTCAATGAGGGGAATCAAATCCTTAATAATAAAATCCCTCCGTGCTGCAGTGTTTACAATATCTTTTCTGAGGTAGATGGCGGTACGGATCGACTCCCTGTTGGGACTATACACCAACCCTTCATAAAAGGGCATCTTGTAAAACAACTCGTATTGGTAACGATTTAATTTTTCTTGGTCTAACAGGGTATCCTTAATGAACGGTACCAATTGAAATGCAGTAGTATCTTCCCTTTTTTGTAATTTTTTGAGATCGCCAAGCGAAAGGGATAGCTCTACTTCCTCAAAACTCCCTATCTGTTGGGATAAGGTCGTCCAAGCTTCAAAATTTTTTGGCGAGAATAAGGCAGAATCCTTCACCCCTAACACAATCAAGTTTCCTTCTTCCCCAAAAGTATCCAGAAAATGTAGGTACTCTTTGTTGTAGGGATGGTCATCGGGGAGAAGGTTGGCTTCGGTATAGGTGAAACGCATGTACTTCCATTGCAAGGCAAAAAAAACAGTAGCTGCAACAATCGCCAATACGATCAGCAATCGATTGCGAAGTATAAAACGCGCAACCGCACTCCAAAAACCAATACTGAAAAGTTTTTCCAAATCGGGGTTTAAAATCGCCGCAAAGGTACTAAAATGCTAAGGATTCCTATGGCAGGAATTCGTTATAATTTTAAGTTAAAAGTGAACTTAAAGGAAACATTGTCCTCAAAATCGGGGAGGTGGTAATACCCATAGCGATAGGCAAAGCTCAACCCAAATCCAAAAAACATTTTATTGAATTCCAAACCCGATTCGGAATACAATTGGCTCAAGGTTTTAAATCCAATTCCCAGATGACGTTCCAAATGATCGAGATCTCCCAAGGCATGACGGGTAATGAAGACCAACTCTGGCTTTATTTTTTCTGAAATCCGAAACCTTCTTAAAGTGTGTTTAGCCCTAAAGGTTACCAATTCACTGGAGAAAAATTCCCCAAAGTACATAGTTTCAAAACTTTGAATACCTGCTACCGAAAACCTTTGGAGGATTTCTTCCTTGGTGGGGCTATTGGGATAAGCATGAAATAAGTGGGTCAGTGGGGCATTTCCCCAAGCCTTAACCCCTTCCAACACAAAGTGCGACGAAGAAAGATCCATTCTTTTGATATGGTAATCCAATTTCACTCCGGCTTTGGTATAATTGAAATTGCTCTCGGAAATCCCTTTGATCCCCCGGGTAACCTGGATGCTGATCTTGGGAAGGCCATCGGAATGTTCCAAGGTCCCCGATTCTGAAATGAACTCGTTGGTTTTAGGGGCATACCTTAGGGAAAGGGTAGTCTCCAGAAGCTTGTAATTGGAGAAGGCTTCGTCGTGGTATAAAAACTGGTAGGCTTCTATCTGTTGGATGTTTTGGTGTGAAATCCTGAATTCTGAAATGAACTTATCGGAAGGATTTATCATAACCCCGGCCCGCCATGTGCGGTGTTTGTAAAATTGCGTGATGTTGATAAGGCGTGGTTCAAAAACCGAATAAACCCTGGCACTGGTAAGGTATTCATAGCTTCCAATTTCCCTGATGTCCTTGGTATAATAAAGGCTAACCCAATCGTTGCTTTTTTTTGAAATTCGTACATTGCCGCCCAAGCTGTACTTGTAAGCATCGTCCTTAAAGCCATAAGCGGCATACCCGCCAATTTTAAAATCCTTAAAAAGGCGTTCATTGGTAACACCCCCAAAACCCAACCGAAACGATTCGTAATTGTTGTACTTTACAAGGTATTTTAAATCGATATCAAAAAAGCCAACCGGATAGTAGCCTGAAACGAAAGGGCTTCTTTTTTTAGCTTCCTCTTTTTGTTTGGTCGAATCTTCAACTGCCTTGGACACCTGCGAAAATCCAATCAGGCTCGAAAAGAGCAAAGGTAGCAGCAGTATTTTGCGAAACTTCATGGCGGGTTCTTCGTTTCAAGCTACAAATAAAGCGGCAAAGTGCCGCTTCAAAGTTTGTTCAATCCATTAAGTTATTAAACGGTCATGATCTCTGCCTCTTTTTTGGCAAAGATCTGATCGATTTTCTTGATGTGCTCGTCGGTCATTTCCTGTACATCGATTTCCAAATTCTTTTTCATATCGTCAGAAATGTCCAGGTTTTTTATCTCGTTGTTAGCTGATTTTCGATCATTGCGAACCCCAATCTTAGCATCCTCTGCTTCAGACTTTGCCTGTTTGGCCAATTGCAGACGGCGTTCTTCGGTTAAGGGAGGAACGTTTATGATCACACTTTCGCCATTGTTCATGGGGTTGAAACCCAAATTCGCAATCTGGATGGCCTTTTCTATTTCAGGGATTAACGATTTTTCCCAAGGTTGGATGCTGATGGTCATACCATCTGGGGTATTCACATTCGCTACCTGGTTAAGAGGGGTAGGATTTCCGTAATATTCTACCATCACACTATTTAACATAGAGGGGGATGCCTTACCGGCACGGATAGCGACCAGTTTTTTTTCCAAATGCACTAGTGCATTGTGCATGGCTTCTTTGGTGGTTTCAAGAATTATTTGAATATCTTCTTCCATCGTAAAAATTTTAAATTCCAAGGCAAATAAAATGCCAATTTACAAATTAACCGTGGTTCCCACTTTTTCCCCAGAAACTACTTTCAACAGGTTTCCTTGGGTGTTCATATCAAAAACCACAATGGGAAGTTCGTTCTCTTGACTAAGGGTGAAGGCGGTAGTGTCCATCACTTTCAATCCCTTTTTCAATACGTCATCAAACGAAATAAAATCAAATTTGGTAGCGGTGGCGTCTTTTTCAGGATCGCTGGTATAAATGCCATCAACCCGGGTTCCTTTCAAAATGACGTCTGCCTCAATTTCTATGGCACGCAATACGGCCGCAGAATCGGTTGTGAAGTAAGGATTGCCGGTTCCTCCACTGAAGATGACTACTCTGCCTTTTTCCAAATGCCTTACGGCTCGCCTTCTGATAAAAGGTTCGGCCACTTCGTTCATTTTGATGGCAGTTTGAAGGCGGGTGTGGATGCCTTCGTTTTCAAGCGCACTTTGCAAGGCTAAACCATTAATTACCGTTGCCAACATGCCCATATAATCTCCTTGAACACGGTCCATACCGCCGCTCATACCGGAGACACCCCTGAAAATATTTCCTCCACCAATAACAATGGCCACTTGAACCCCTTTTTCTACAATCCCTTTGATCTCCTGCGCATATGCTTTCAAACGATTAGGGTCAATGCCGTATTGCTGGCTGCCCATCAAGGCTTCTCCAGAAAGTTTCAGTAGGATTCGATTGTATTGCATGGTTGAAGTTTACTTCAACAAAAATAAATAAAAATTATGGAAGCTGCCTGCTGAAAAATAAAAACCGCCCCAGAAATCCAGGGCGGTTTCAAAAGGCTTGGAGGCCTATTTTTTAGGCAAGGGAAATACGCTCGAAGCTTACGACCGTTACGGCTCCTTTGCTAGCAATGTATTGTGCTACGGATTGTTTTTCATCCATAATGAAGGTTTGGTCCAGCAAACACTTTTCTTGATCCAAGGTGGTGTTGTCGGCAATAAAACGTTCCAGTTTACCAGGAACAATCTTATCCCAGATCTGCTCGGGTTTTCCTTCTGCTTTCAATTCGGCTTTAATGGCGGCCTCGGCGTCTGCAATCACGGCATCGGTCAATTGTGCCCTTGAAATGTAAGTTGGAACATTTTTGAG
This sequence comes from Flavobacteriaceae bacterium UBA6268, assembly GCA_002440705.1. Classification (GTDB taxonomy): domain Bacteria; phylum Bacteroidota; class Bacteroidia; order Flavobacteriales; family Flavobacteriaceae; genus DJVA01. The sequence continues at coordinate 12,563 of DJVA01000007.1, forward strand.
GGTTTTGCCCAAACGTTTCAATTCTTCATTATCCTTCTCGATTGCGGCGATACGTGCTTCAGTTTCCGAAGCAATGAAGGCAGCGTCAAAATCTTTGTAAGAAAGAGTAGTAGCTCCCATGGATGCTACCTGCATGGAAATATTTTTGGCTACTTCCGCAGCGCCATCGAAACCTTTGGATAATCCAACCAACGCCCCGATTTTATTTCCGTGGGTATAGGATCCAACAAAAGGAGCTTCCAAGGTTTTGAAGCCACCCAATTCAATTTTCTCACCAATAACACCGGTTTGTTCGGTCAATTTTTCCTGAACGGTCATGCCTTCCAATTTAGAAACCAGCAATTCGTCCATGGTGTTAACGTTCAAGGCGGCATCGGCTATTTGGTGTGCCAAAGCCACGAAGTCGTCATTTTTTGCCACGAAGTCGGTTTCACAATTCAGTGAAACGATAACTCCTTTGTTGGCGGCATCATTCACTTTTGCAATAACTACTCCTTCGCTGGAATCACGGTCGGCGCGTTTTTCAGCAATTTTCTGTCCTTTCTTGCGAAGGATGGCAATGGCTTGGTCAAAATCGCCCTCGGCTTCTACCAAGGCTTTTTTGCAGTCCATCATTCCGGCTCCGGTTTTTTGTCTTAATTCATTTACCTGTGCGGCGGTTATTTGTACCATCGTATTCAATTTTTTGTGTTTTTTGAAATCGTTCAAATGTAAGGGATGCTTAGTTCATGAACGAGTATTCAGGATTATGGATATGTTATGTTATTCTTCTTCGTCGTTGGCTGGAACCAAAGCACTCACACGCTTTCTTACGGATTTCTTTTCCTCAACTTCTGGATCGTCGTCTTCTGATTTGCCCGATTTTCTTTCAGATAATCCTTCAACGATGGCTCCTGAAACACTGGAAACGATTTTCTCAATCGATTTTGAAGCATCGTCATTGGATGGGATTACAAAATCGATAGGTCGTGGGTCACTATTGGTATCCACCATGGCGAAGATGGGAATGTTCAGTTTCTGTGCTTCCTTCACGGCGATATGCTCGCGCGTGATGTCCACGATGAACAAAGCTCCTGGCAATCTGCTCATGTCACTAATGGACCCAAGGTTCTTTTCCAATTTAGCCCGAAGACGGTCTACGGCCAAACGTTCTTTTTTGGAAAGGGTGTTGAAGGTGCCGTCTTGCTTCATGCGATCGATGGAAGCCATTTTCTTCACAGCCTTACGGATGGTGACAAAGTTGGTCAACATCCCACCAGGCCAACGCTCGGTAATATAAGGCATGTTGGCTTTTTTGGCTTGTTCGGCCACAATGTCCTTCGCTTGTTTTTTGGTAGCGACGAAAAGTACTTTTCTTCCACTGGCAGCAATTTTCTTCAAGGCATCATTGGCCTCTTCCAATTTAGCTGCAGTTTTGTACAAGTTGATGATGTGGATTCCATTGCGCTCCATGTAGATGTAAGGAGCCATGTTGGGATTCCATTTTCGGGTAAGGTGCCCAAAGTGAACACCAGCGTCAAGGAGGTCCTTGACCATTTTGTTGTTTGCCATTTTGTTTTAGTTTACGTTCTGTCTAGATAGCAACCGGTCCTTCAAAAAATGAATTCTTTGGTTTAGATGCTAAACTAAC
>DJVA01000102.1 GCA_002440705.1 Flavobacteriaceae bacterium UBA6268
GTATATTCTTTAATTTTTTTTCAAAAAAATAAAGTAAAATCCGGTTTCATTCGTCTTTAAGGATATGGAACCTTCCAAAACGATTAAAATGTCCCATCGGGAAAAAGACAACTTCATTACAGAGACCGAGGCCCATTTCGGCGATCGCCTTCTGGCTTTCATCAAGCCCAGGGTAAAAAATGAAGCAGATGCCGAGGATATTTTACAAGAGGTTTGGTACCATTTCAGCAACCTCACCAATCTTTCACAAATTGTCCATGTAGGGAATTGGCTCTACAAGGCAACGCGCAACAAAATCATAGACAGGTACCGCAAAAAGAGTACCGAGAACCTAGAGGATATGGCTCTGGGAACTGGGGAACAAAACCTATACCTTCAAGCATTTTTGCTCTGGGATGAAAGCAACAATCCCGAATTGCAATTTTTCCAAGAAGAAATTTGGGCGGCCCTTTTTGAAGCCCTCGAAGAACTTCCTGAAAAGCAACGGCTGGTTTTTATTGCGCACGAAATTGAAGATAAAACCCTGCAGCAAATTGCTGAGGAGCAACAAGAAAACCTCAAGACCATCAGCAGCAGAAAACAGTACGCGATAAAACATTTGCGTTCAAAACTTCTGCCTTTGTATGAAGACTTGAATTCCTACTAAAAAAACTATTATGAGACACTCCATGAAACCCCGAAGAAAATTGTTTTTCCTAATTCCTATTGTTTTGCTTTTTATTATCTCTGCCATTGTGATGTGGCTATGGAACGCCATTTTACCAGAAGTTTTAGGCGTCACAACCCTTACCTACTGGCAAGCTATGGGCCTTCTGGTACTTAGCAAAATATTGTTTGGCGGATTTCCAAGCTGTGGCAGGAAGGGTCGCAGCTACCTCGGGAAAAAACGAGAATTCTTGCAAAGGATCAAAGCCATGAGCCCAGAGGAACGTGAACGCTTCAAGGAACTTTGGAAGCAAAAATACCGACACAGACATTCCTGTGGCCATTGAAGAATCTAAATCCCTTTTTTGCAGTTTTCAAGGAAATGTTAAGTTTATGTAAAACTTTGGAAACTTTTTTTGTTTTAATAGTTTCCTTGTGTTATTTTTGCGCTTCCTTATGAAAGAAAAAATTACACAGAAAGCTGCGGACATGTTTTTGGGCATTGGGGTAAAAAGTGTTACCATGGATGACATAGCCAACGAAATGGGCATTTCCAAAAAAACCATTTACACCCATTTCAACAACAAGACCGAGTTGGTCCGTCATGTTACCCTAAGCATTTTCGACCACATTTGCCACGGAATAGATGGCATCTGCAGTTTGGACCAAAACCCTATTGAGGAGCTTTACGAAATCAAAAAATTCGTTTCGCTTCAGTTGAAAAACGAGAATTCCTCCCCACAGTACCAATTGCAGAAATACTATCCTCAAATTTATGAGGAATTCAAATTGAAACACTTCGAAAAGATGTACGACTGTACCCTTAAAAATCTCAACCGAGGGGTGCAAATGGGGCTTTTCCGGGAAAATCTTGACATCGATTTTGTCTCTCGGATCTATTTTATTGGCCTCAATGGAATTAAGGACGACGGACTGTTCCCTCAAGAACGTTATTCAAAAATCCACCTCGTAGAAGAATTTCTGGAATACCACCTGCGTGGCATCGTAACTCCTAAAGGACTTCAAATACTCAACCAATTCATCAACACAAAAACCAATGATTAAAAAACTGATTTTATTAATCCTGCTCTGCACTTCTGTACTGGCTTTTTCGCAACAAAAAAGCTATAGCTTTACGTTGGAAGAAGCCATTCAATTTGCATTGGACAGCAACTACACGGCACTTAATGCCCGCAGGGAAATTGCAAAGGCCATCAAAAAGAAATGGGAAACTACGGCAACGGGGTTGCCGCAGATAAAAGGTACCGTTTCCTACAACAACAACCTAAAACAACCTGTTACCCTCATCCCCTCTGAGTTTTTTGGGGGGGAGCCCGGTACGTTCTCTCCTGTAACCTTTGGAACGAAACAAAATGCCAATGCCGTAGCCACTTTGGAACAGCTCATTTTCGATGGAAGTTACTTGGTGGGGCTTCAGGCCGCAAAGGCTTATTTGGACTACAATGAAAATGCCCATAAAAAAACACAGCTTGAAGTACGCCGGGGTGTTATCAATGCCTATGGAAGTGTTTTGTTGGCCGAAGAGTTGGTAGCCATTTTTCAAAGCAACAAAAATACACTTGAAAAAAATGTCTATGAAACACGAAAAATATACGAAAACGGTTTAACGGAAGAGGAAAATGTGGAACAATTGGAAATTACGCTTTTGGATGTTGAAACCAACCTTAAAAATGCGGAAAGGGCCCTGGGCATTGCCCGACAAATGTTCAATGTAGCGCTGGGCATTGACGTAAACTCCAACGCTGCACTAACCGAAACTTTGGATCAGTTAACCCAGCAACAAATTCAGTTGGACTTTTTGGACCAAAACCTTACCGTAGCGGAAAATATCGATTATAAAATTGCCTACAACCTTACCGAACAGCGCACTTTGGAAATGAAACTTGAAAAAAGCAAGGCACTTCCCCGCCTTTCTGCCTTTGTAAATTATGCCACCCAGGCCAATAGTGATTCGTTCACGTTTTTTGACAGCGACCAAGTTTGGTACCAGTCTTCTGTATTGGGGTTAAGCCTGAACGTTCCCATCTTCAGCAGTGGGATGCGAGGAGCCCGGACCCAACAGGCTAAAATTGCCCTGGAGCAATCACAAACCCAATTGGAGGAGACCATTCAAAACCTTAAACTGCAATTTGATTCGGCCAAGAGCAACTACCAGTTTAGTATCGAATCGTACGAAAATGCCAAGAAAAACCTTGATTTGGCCGAACGCATTGAACACAAAAACCAAATCAAGTTTTCCGAAGGTTTGGCTTCCAGTTTCGACCTAAGGCAAGCTCAGACCCAACTTTATACGGCACAGCAGCAGTACTTCCAATCGATGTTGGATGTCATCAATGCCAAAACCGAATTGGAAACCATTCTGAATACCCCCCAATTAAAAAATCAATAATCACCACTTCAACCAAAATAACATGAGAAACGCATTTCTTTTATACACCATCACATTCCTTTTGGCTTCCTGTGGAGGTGATAAAAAATCGACTGAAGCCATAATCGAATCTGGCAACTTGGAAGCACTTCGCGCTAAACGTGCGGAAATTGTATTACAACAAAAGGCCATTAGTGAAGAGTTGCAATCTGTGGATGCCGCCATTTCAAAATTGGATACCGTTAAGAAAATGCCCCTCGTAACTGCTTTTAAGGCTGAAAAAGTGCCTTTTGAGCATTTTCTTGAAATTCAGGGCGATGTAGCCACCAAGAAAAATGTGGTGCTTTATCCGGAATTCTCCGGAATGCTAACCCGCGTCTATGTAAAAGAAGGACAAAAGGTGTCCCAAGGACAGGTCTTGGCCAAAATCGATGACGGTGGAATGAGCCAACAGCTATCGCAAATGGAAATCCAGGCGGCATTGGCCAAAACTACATTCGAGCGGCAAGAACGGCTCTGGAACCAAAAAATTGGAAGCGAAATACAGTACCTTCAAGCCAAGGCCAATTACGAAGCACAACAAGATGCCGTTGCACAAATGAAGGCCCAATTGTCAAAGACTACCATCAGGGCTCCTTTTTCAGGAATTGTTGACGACGTGATGACCGAACAAGGAACCGTGGTAAGTGCTGGAATCTCGCAGGTAATTAGATTGGTGAATTTGGGAGATATGTACATTGAAGCGAGCATTCCCGAAAGTTACCTCGGAAGCATTACGGAGGGTACCAAGGTAGCCGTATTTTTTCCCATACTCGGCAGTACCCTGGAAACCAAGGTGAGGCAAGTTGGAAATTACATCCATCCAGACAACCGGACCTTTAAGATTGAAGTAAGCGTCCCCAATTCCAACCAAAGCATCAAACCCAACCTTACGGCACAATTGAAAATTAACGACTATACCAATCCTCATGCTATTTTGATCCCTCAAAGCGTACTTTCAGAAAATGCTGTTGGGGAGCAATACCTCTACATAACAAGAAAGGCAGCAGATTCCTCTGGACACAAGGCAGAACGCGTTATCGTAACAACTGGAAGAACTGATGGCGATTTTGTAGAAATTTTGGAAGGTATTAAAGACGGGGATACCATCATTAAAGAAGGCGCCCGAAGTGTAAAAGAAGGGCAATTGGTTGATATCTTAAAACTGGAGGAACATGAGTAAGAAGCAAAAAAGTGTCGACAAGGAATTTAAGCTTTCCTCATGGGCCATCGACAACAAAACCATCATCTATGTTGTGATCGCAGTAATCCTCTTTTTGGGAGGAAAAGCCTATTACAATTTGCCAAGGGAAACCTTCCCCGAAGTTAAGGAAACCAAGATTTACATTAGCACACCTTATCCGGGAAATACTGCGGAAGACATCGAGCGATTGATTGTTGATCCCCTGGAAGACCGTTTAAAAAATGTAAGCAACGTAGTGGAAATTACTTCCACCTCGCAGGAGGATTACGGAATCATTACCGTAGAATTCGACGAAAAAATTTCGGTGGAAGACGCCAAACAGAAAGTAAAAGATGAAGTGGATGCTGAAAAAGCAGGGGAAGATTGGCCAACCTTCAATGGTGCCAAAGTAGAACCCAATGTCTTCGACCTTAATTTTTCGGAAGAAACCCCCATCAGCAATATCAACATCAGTGGGAATTACCCCACGGAAAAGCTGAAGGAGTTTGCCGAATACCTCCAAGACAAAATTGAAGACCTTCCCGAAATTAAGCAGGCCGATATCCGCGGGGCACAGGAAAAGGAAGTTGAAGTTGCCGTGGATATTTACAAAATGATGGCTGCCAAAGTGAGCTTTGATGACATCATCAATGCCATACGCAATGGCAATATGACTGTTTCGGCGGGGAATGTAATTTCCAGTGGGCAGCGCCGCACCATTCGCGTAATTGGTGAGATTGAAAGACCGGAAGACCTCACAAACTTTGTCGTTAAAACTCAAGGAGGCTCCGTGTATTTGAAAGATGTTGCCTCCATAAAATTTCAGGAGGAAGAACGAACCACCTACGCCCGCGAGTTTGGGCAAGGAGTGGTCATGCTGGACGTTAAAAAACGTGCCGGAAGAAACATGGTGGAAGCGGCTCAGCAGGTAGAGAAAATTGTAGCCGATGCCAAGGCCGATGTTTTCCCAACGGATGTGAAGGTCACCATTGCAAATGACCAATCGACCAAGACCATCAATCAAGTGGACGATTTGGTCAACAACATCATTTTCGGAATCATCCTGGTGGTGACCGTATTGATGTTTTTCCTTGGCTTCCGCAATGCCCTGTTTGTTGGATTTGCCATCCCCATGTCCATGTTTATGAGCTTCATGATCCTTTCGCTTTTGGGCTATACCATGAATACCATGATCCTCTTTGCGCTGATTATGGGCTTAGGAATGCTGGTGGATAATGGGATCGTTGTGGTTGAAAACGTTTACCGCTTGATGGAAGAAGAGGGCATGTCCCGCATCAAGGCGGCCAAAAAGGGAATTGGGGAAATTGCCTTTCCTATCATCATTTCCACCGCTACTACGGTAGCTGCTTTTGTACCCTTGGGCATGTGGCCAGGGGTAATGGGCGAATTCATGATTTATTTCCCAATAACCCTTTCTATCGTTCTGGGATCGTCTTTGTTTGTGGCCATTTTCATCAACTCCATGATGGTATCCCAATTTATGGAAACCGATGACCGGATCCTCTCTAAAAAAAGCTTGTGGCTGCTCACAGCAATTCTTGGGGGGATAGGACTGCTCATTCTCGCGTTGGGAGGAGCTGTTCGTGGATTGGGAAGCCTCATGATTTTTACCGTTTTCCTATTTTGGATTTACAAATATGTGGTGAAAGGGTGGGCCAATCGCTTCCAGAGAAACTTTCTTCCTTGGTTGGAAAATTCTTACAAACGCTTTTTGGAATTTGCACTTACCGGCTGGAAACCTTTTGTCTTTGTAGGAGGTACATTTCTTTTACTTTTCATCATTTTTGGATTATTTGGAGCCTCTATTGGAAGTCAGCGTACCAGTGTAGAATTTTTTCCAGACAACAAGCCCAACCAAATTATGGTTTACATCGAGTACCCACAAGGAACCGACATTGAAAAAACCAATACCATCACCAAAGACATCGAAAAAAGGGTATATGCCGTACTCAATGATAAGCAGTACATCGAGGGCAAGGATTACAATTTCATGGTTGAATCAGCTGTTTCCCAGGTTGGTGAAGGAGCAGGAAACCCTTTTACGGATGGCGGGAGTTCCGCCGAAATGCCACACCGTGGTAAAATTACAGCCACCCTGCGGGAATTTAAATTCCGAGAAGGTAAGGATTCTGAAATCCTAAGAAAGAAAGTGCAGGATACCCTAAAAGGCATTTACCCGGGAGTTACTATTTCAGTTGAAAAGGACCCAGTGGGCCCCCCCGTTGGTTACCCCATCAACATCGAGTTGGAAGGGGACGACTATGATGAACTCATCCAGACCGCCGAATTGATGCGCAATTACATCAACTCACGAAATATTGCGGGGATCGATGAATTGAAAATTGACGTCAACAAAGGAAAACCTGCCATGCAGGTATCAGTAGATCGAAAAAAATCAGGGGATTTGGGAATTGCTGCTGGTCAAGTTGGAAATCAGTTAAGGCGCTCCATCTTTGGGGAAAAAGCAGGCATTTACAAAAAAGATGGGGACGACTACGATATTTATGTAAGGTTTGAAGAAGGCTTAAAAGACGACAAGAGTGCCTTATTCAACCAAAATATTACATTTAGGGATCAAGCAACGGGGCAACTCAAGGAAGTGCCACTTTCGGCGGTAACCTCCCGAAAAAACACCTCCTCCTTCAGTGCCATTAAGCACCGGGACAACAAGCGTGTAGTGACCGTATATTCGGCCTTGGAGCCTGGCTATACAGATGCTGGCGCCATTGTAAGTCAGATTCAAACCGAGATGGCGAACTTTACCGAACTGCCCAAAGGGGTTTCTGTAGACTACACGGGGCAAATTGAAGAACAGAACAAGCAAATGGCCTTTTTGATGGGTGCCTTTTTCTCAGGATTGGGTCTTATCATGTTTCTGCTCATTTTTCAGTTCAGCTCCATCTCAAAACCTGCCATCATTATGTTGGCCATATTTTTAAGTTTTATTGGGGTATTCGGTGGAATATTGGTTACAGGGGCTTCTTTTGTAATCATGATGACGATGATGGGTATCATTTCCTTGGCCGGAATTGTGGTGAACAATGGTGTGGTGCTCCTGGATTACACCCAGCTTCTCATCGATCGGCGCATGGTCGAATTGAAAATGGACGACCACGACTTATTGCCAAAACAAGAGGTAAAACAACTCATTATCCGAGCTGGAAAAGCGCGTTTGCGCCCCGTGTTGCTTACAGCCATTACCACAGTACTTGGCCTGATTCCGCTTGCCATAGGATTCAACATGGATTTCTTTTCACTTTTCAACGATTTCAATCCAAAAATATATATTGGCGGGGATAACGTGATTTTTTGGGGACCATTGGCATGGGCCGTAATTTATGGACTCATCATTGCCACCTTTTTAACGCTCATCATTGTACCGGTGTTGTTCTATATGGTACACCGATCCAGGTTGAGAATTAGGAAATGGTTTGGCAAAACAACCCCCGAAGTTAAAAACCCAGAACTTTCCCAAGCCTCATAAAAAGGACCCCGTGAAGGGGTCTTTTTTTATGGGGTTTTTATAGGTGCATCCTATACTTCTTATTAACTTTGCACATTGTTTTTGATTGAAGCATGTACAGAACACATACCAACGGCCAGCTCCGTATTGAAGCTGTAAGCAACACTGTAACCCTTGCAGGGTGGGTGCAAAAGATAAGGGACAAGGGATTTATGATTTGGGTGGATCTTCGCGATCGCTACGGAATAACCCAACTCATTTTTGATGAGGAACGCACGCCAAAAGCAGTTATGGAAACAGCTTCTAAATTGGGCCGCGAATTTGTGATTCAGGTTACAGGAAAAGTTATCGAAAGGGAATCCAAAAATCCCAACATGCCAACGGGCGATATCGAAATCCTGGTTTCAGAATTGACCCTACTCAATCCTTCTTTGACGCCTCCTTTTACCATTGAAGAAGAGACCGATGGAGGGGAAGATCTTCGAATGAAATTTCGCTATTTGGACATTCGCCGGAAACCCGTCCGGGAAAACCTAATTTTTCGCCATAAAGTAACCATGGCCGTGCGCAATTACCTTTCCGCACAAAATTTTGTGGAGGTCGAAACTCCTTACCTCATCAAATCCACCCCCGAAGGCGCTAGAGACTTTGTAGTTCCCAGTCGGATGAACCCCGGACAGTTTTATGCATTGCCGCAATCGCCACAAACATTCAAGCAATTGTTGATGGTGGGAGGTTTGGACAAATACTTTCAAATAGTAAAATGTTTCCGTGATGAAGACCTTCGTGCCGACCGCCAGCCAGAGTTTACACAGATAGACTGCGAAATGGCCTTTGTGGAACAGGAAGACATCCTAAATACTTTTGAAGGATTAACCCGTCACCTCCTTAAGGAAATTAATGGGGTTACCGTTGAAAAATTTCCAAGAATGACTTTCGATGAGGCCATGAAGCGCTTTGGAAATGATAAACCCGATATTCGCTTTGGGATGGAATTTGGAGAACTGAACCACGTAACCCAACACAAAGACTTCAATGTGTTCAATCAAGCGGAATTGGTGGTAGGAATTGCTGTTCCCGGTGGAAATTCGTTTACCCGAAAAGAGATTGACCAACTTATCGATTGGGTGAAACGCCCACAGATTGGAGCGATGGGCATGGTATATTGTCGCTTTGCAGAAGATGGCACTTTCAAATCGTCTGTTGACAAATTTTATGATGAAGCCGATTTTGCTGAATGGGCCAAGATCACTGGAGCACAACCCGGGGACCTTATTTGTGTGCTTTCTGGGAATACTTCCAAAGTACGAGCACAACTTAGTGCCTTACGCATGGAGCTCGCGACAAGGCTTGGTCTGCGCAAACCTAACGAATTTGCCCCTTTATGGGTCGTGGACTTTCCTCTTTTGGAGTGGGACGAAGAGACCCAACGTTATCATGCCATGCATCACCCTTTCACTTCTCCAAAGCCCGGGCAGCTGAAATTGCTTGAAACCGATCCTGGTAATGTCAAGGCCAATGCTTACGATTTAGTTTTGAACGGCAATGAAATTGGAGGGGGATCCATACGGATCCATGACAAAAAAGTCCAAGCCAAGATGTTTGATTATTTAGGGTTTTCCCCAGAAGAAGCAAAGGCCCAATTTGGATTTTTAATGGACGCTTTTCAATACGGCGCACCACCCCATGGAGGCATTGCTTTTGGATTGGACCGCTTGGTAGCTATTTTGGGCGGTCAAGAAACCATTAGGGATTTTATTGCATTCCCAAAAAACAACTCGGGGCGTGATGTCATGATCGATGCGCCAGCAGCAATTCACCAAGAACAACTGGATGAATTGAATTTGAAAACCACCCACAGTGAAAACTAAAATTCACAAAAAACTCAACGAGCTGGAATCCACAGCCATTTGTGGAAACGATATTAGCTCTTCGGTTCTTTACGTTTCTGCACTTGCCATTGGATTCGCCGGACAATACGCTTGGATTACCCTCTTGATTGTTTCGGTGGTTTTGTTCCTTTTCAGGAGGATTTATGGCGAAGTGGTTGGGGCACTTCCCTTGAATGGAGGGGCGTACAATGCCCTCTTGAATACCACAAGCAAGTTTATGGCCTCCTTTGCAGCCACGCTTACCATCCTTTCGTACATGGCTACCGCTGTAATTTCGGCCAATGAAGCCATCCACTATTTACACCACTTGGTAACTTCAATGCCCATTATCTTGGCTACTGTAGGATTACTTGCAGTCTTTGCCCTATTGACCATTGGAGGGATTACGGAATCAGCAAAAGTAGCCATCGGTATTTTTTTGTTCCATTTACTGTCTTTATTGGTCCTTGGAACTTTTGCCATAATGTATTTAATAACGCATGGTGGTGCTGTTTTTTTTCAGAATTGGCACCTCCCCACCAAAGAAGGCGGCATCCTTGTGGCCATATTTTTAGGCTTTTCAGCTTCCATGTTGGGCGTTTCAGGGTTTGAAAGTTCTGCCAATTTTGTGGAAGAACAGAAAAAAGGGGTCTTCCCGAAAACCCTCAGAAACATGTGGGGCATTGTGAGCATTATTAATCCTTTGATGGCCATTTTTGCACTAGCCATCTTTGCCATTCCAGTTTTGCAGAGTAGTGATTATCAAAACACCTTATTGGTAGAAATGGCTTCTCATGTAGGAGGCAGTTGGCTTGCCACGCTCATTTCCATCGATGCTTTTTTGGTATTGAGCGGTGCCGTACTTACCAGTTTTGTGGGTGTTACAGGGCTTTTGGAACGAATGACGCTGGACCGGATTATGCCGCAGTTTTTCTTGAAGAAAAATAATCGAGGAAGTTCGTACAGGATCATCATCATTTTTTTCATTCTTTCGGTTTCGGTATTACTAATTACCAGCGGTGAAGTAACATTACTTGCGGGAGTGTATACCATTTCATTTTTGTCGGTAATGGCTTTGTTTGGAATTGGCAACATTTTATTGAAAGTGAAAAGGGCAGCATTGCCCAGGCCAGAACGTGCACGGTGGCTCTCGGTTTTCTTGGCAATTGTTGCCGTTATTGTTGCTTTGATTGGGAACATCACCATGGAACCTTCCGGGGACAATCCAAGCAATTTAGCGGTATTTCTGGATTACTTTGTCCCCTTTATTATTTTCATTATTTTTATGCTTAATCGCACTTTAGTGTTGCGATTGCTTTTGAACTTACTGCACTACATCTTTGATCCCTTAAGGAAATTAGTGCTGCACATCGACAAGAAGACCCTCACCTACATCAATAAAATCAATGAACAGGAGTTTGTGTTTTTCACCAAAGGAGATAATGTGGCCACTTTGAATAAGGTCATGCTTTACATTAAAAAGAACGAGCATACCCGAAAAATCAAAATTGTACACATCGTTCAAGAGGGGCAGGAAGTGCCCAAAAACCTCCCCCTTGAAATTGATTTTTTAAATCGGGAATACCCAGAAATAAAAATTGAATTTGTTATTGAGGAAGGAGAGTTCAGTCCAAAACTGATTCAAAATCTCTCCAAAAAATGGAACATTCCCGTAAACTTTATGTTTATTGGTTCGCCTAGCGATAAATTTATGTACAGTATCGAAGAGTTGGGTGGCGTACGTTTAATCATATAAGGGGGGTATGGAGTTCAAAAAGGTTCTCACGAAATTTCTTATTTGGCGGGCCAAGAATATTTCCCACAAGCAGTTTATTTACATTTTGAGCATGCTTGCGGGATTCCTTTCCGGTGTTGGAGCTGTAATCCTTAAAAACCTTACCCACTTTTTTCAGCACTTATTAGAGGGCAATTTGGTACGTAACATCCATCATGCTTTTTACTTTGTTTTCCCCATTATTGGTTTTGCGCTGGTGTACCTCATCATAAAATATGTGCTCCGCAACAAAGTAAGCCATGGAATTCCATCCACCCTGTATGCCATATCCAAACGGAAGGGTTTTATGAGGCAGTACCAAATTTTTGGGTCCATTCTTACGGCTCCTATTACGGTTGGTTTTGGAGGTTCTGTAGGGCTGGAAGGCCCTACTGTGGCAACTGGGGCGGCTATAAGTTCGAACATGGCACGATTGTTTCACCTCAGTCAAAATTCAAGAACCCTGCTCATAAGCTGTGCCGCTGCCGGAGCCATGTCGGCCATATTTAAAGCTCCGGTTGCAGCCATCGTGTTCGCTATAGAGGTGTTCAGTTTGGATTTAACCCTAGCGTCCTTGGTCCCTCTTTTGTTGGCCTCCGTCTCGGCCATCATCACCTCCTATTTTTTCTTCGGCAACGACATCCTGCTCCCTTTTACCATTGAGGACAAATTTGCCCTTAAAGACGTGCCTTTCTACATCCTCTTGGGAACCATCGCTGGATTTGTCTCCATATACTTTACCGAGATGTACGACCGCATACAAAGGTTCTTCGATAAAATTGGCTCCCCCATTAAAAGACTGGTCATTGGAGGCATCGGTATTGGGCTTTTGGTCTATTTTATACCACCACTTTACGGAGAGGGTTTTGACGTAATCAACAATCTGGTTCAGGGAAACCCTGAAAAAGCTCTTGAAAACAATTTCCTCAACCTAGACATTTCCAATGTCTATATTACAATTGCACTTTTGGGGGGCCTGGTGGTTTTCAAGATCATTGCCAGTTCCCTTACTTTTGGGGCGGGTGGCGTTGGTGGTATTTTTGCCCCTACTTTGTTTATGGGAAGTATTATGGGCTATACAGTGGCCAAGATTCTCAACCTTTTTAGGTTTACTGACAGTCCAATTTCTGAAAGTAATTTCACCCTTGTGGGCATGACAGGTTTAATGGCAGGGGTTTTACATGCCCCCCTTACAGCCATTTTCCTGATTGCAGAAGTAACAGGAGGTTATGAACTATTTATTCCACTTATGATTACGGCTACCATCTCCTTCACCATAACCAAATACTTTTTGCCCCATTCGGTATATACCATGGAGTTGGGGAGAAAGGGCGAACTTATTACCCACAATAAGGACCACGCTGTATTGACATTGATGGATATCGAATCGGTTGTGGAAAAGAACTTCATCGCGGTTCCACCCAGCATGACCCTAGGCGACATTGTGAAGGAAGCTGTAATAAAATCGAATCGAAATATTTTTCCTGTAGTCCATCCCGAAAATGAAACACTTATAGGCATTATCCTACTGGATGACTTGCGCCCCGTGATGTTTGACCAATCTTTGTACAAGGAGGTTACTGCCAACGACTTGATGCAAAACCCTATGGCTATTATTGATTTGGAAAAGGACCGCATGACCGATGTGATGAAAAAATTTCAAGATACCGGTGCCTGGAACTTGCCCGTAATTTCAAAAGATCGCTACTACGGTTTTGTATCCAAATCGAAATTACTCACCGCCTACCGAAGAAAATTAATTGATTTTGCCGTTAATTAAATGAAATACTTTCTGCGCATACTCTTTTTTGGAATCATCCTAGGTTTTATTGCCGGCTTTTACCTAAAACCCGACGACCCTAAAACAGGAAACCTTATCATAGGGCTTTCGGTATGTACCCTTTTCTTCGTGCTCATGCCATTATTTGTATATCACCGTTGGAGGAAGAAAGACCTCAAGGATTACATGCTTACTAAGGAAAATATCAAAAAAATGATGAACCACGAGCAAGATAAAAAGGGGTGAGGTGCATTTTTCTAAAAAATTTTACAGTTTGTTAACATTATAGGGCGGAATTATAGTACCTTTAAATCATTAATTATTTTTTATTTATTTACAATGGAAGGAACAGTTAAGTTTTTCAACGAATCAAAAGGTTATGGTTTCATCGTTAACAATGAAACCGGCAAGGACATATTTGTACATGTCACTGGATTGAATGGGGAAGCCCTCAATGAAGGAGATAAGGTCGAATATGTAGAAGCCGAAGGCCGAAAAGGAATGGTAGCTACTCAAGTACGTGTGATACACGAATAAGAATAAATCCACTAACCTATTGCAAACCCTCCCAAGTGTACTTCGGAGGGTTTTTTAATTGAGGTTGCGCTTTTCAATAAAAAACCGGGTCAACAAATGGGATGCCTCATCTTCCATAAGTCCTCCTTCCATAACGGTTTTGGGATGGAGCTTGGTTTGCATAGCAATACAACCTCTTTGCTCGTCGCGTGCTGCGTAAACCACTTTGGAAACCTGACTCCAAAAAAGGGCCCCTGCACACATCTGGCAGGGTTCGAGCGTTACATAAAGTGTACAGTCCTTCAGGTACTTGCCGCCAAGAAAATTGGCTGCCGCAGTGATGGCCTGCATCTCGGCATGTGCTGTTACGTCATTAAGGGTTTCCGTGAGGTTATGGGCCCTTGCAATGACTTGATTTTTTATAACGATGACAGCACCTATAGGGACTTCACCTTTTTCAAAAGCCTTTTCCGCTTCGTCCAAAGCTTTTTTCATAAAAAACCGGTCATCAAATGGATCCATGAGGGAACAAAATTTAAATTCAAAAATACAAATTCAAAATTGGAAACTTAGCAAGAAATCAGGAATAGCGTATCTTTGTCTTGTGCCAAAAAAATTGTTGGATACCATACAATTCCCTACAGATCTTCGAAAAATTCCCGAGGGACAACTTCCTGATCTTGCTCAGGAACTGAGGGATTTCATTATTACTATTGTTGCCACCAAAGAAGGACATCTCGGTGCTAGTTTGGGCGTGGTGGAATTAACTATCGCATTGCATTACGTTTTCGATACCCCAAACGACCTTTTGGTATGGGATGTGGGGCATCAGGCGTATGGACATAAAATTTTGACCGGACGAAAAGAGGTATTCCATACCAATCGGCAACTGAATGGCCTTAGTGGATTTCCAAAGCGAAGTGAGAGCATTTACGATACATTTGGAGTGGGTCACAGTAGCACTGCTATTTCTGCGGCATTGGGCATGGCCATGGCAGCGCAATTGGATAACAACAAAACCCGGCAGCACATTGCGGTAGTAGGGGATGCCTCCATTGCCAGTGGAATGGCCTTTGAAGCGTTGAACCATGCTGGGGTTTCAAAAACCAATCTCTTGATTGTCTTAAACGATAACGCCATTGGCATCGATCCCAGTGTAGGGGCACTAAAGGAATATCTGACCCACACTACCTTGGAGCATTTTCCAGAAAAAGGGAATCTTTTCGAAGCGCTAAACTTCAATTACACGGGGCCCATCGATGGGCACGATCTCCCAAAATTACTACTAGAATTGAGGAGATTGAAACAAAAGGGCGGACCTAAATTGCTTCACATAGTTACCAAAAAAGGGAAAGGGTTGCGACAGGCCGAAGAAAATCAAGTACAGTACCACGCACCAGGAAAATTTGATGCCAACACCGGGGAAATTCTGCCTAAACCAGATTTAAACCTCCCTCCCAAATTTCAAGACGTCTTTGGGCTTACGCTTTTAGAACTTGCCGAAAAAAACCCGAATATTATCGGCATAACCCCTGCCATGCCTACGGGGAGCTCCCTAAAATTCATGATGGAAAAATTTCCTGAAAGAGCGTTCGATGTGGGGATTGCCGAACAACACGCAGTAACACTATCTGCCGGTTTGGCCACCCAAGGAAAGGTCGTTTTTTGCAACATCTATTCTACCTTTTTACAAAGAGGATACGATCAATTGATTCACGACGTTTGCCTACAGGACCTGCCGGTAATCTTTTGTTTGGATCGTGCTGGAATCGTAGGCGAAGATGGAGCTACCCACCATGGTATTTTTGATTTGGCCTATCTTAGAGCCATTCCCAATCTTTACATTGCTGCGCCCAGAAATGAAATAGCACTCCGAAATTTACTGTTTACCGCTCAGCTGGGATTGGACCACCCCATTGCCATTCGTTACCCTCGAGGTAGGGGGACGATTACTGACTGGCAACTGCCTTTTGACAAAGTTTCAATTGGGAAGGGAACCCTTCTGAAAAATGGGGAGACCATCGCTGTATTGTCGATTGGCTTTATCGCAAAAAATGTCACGGAAGCTATCGATGGATTGGGAATCCCCGCAAAGGTTGCACATTACGATCTTAAGTTTTTAAAACCACTCGACAAAGAATTACTGCATTCTGTATTTCAAAATTTTGAAACAATAATTACTGTAGAAGATGGTGTATTAAATGGAGGTTTTGGCAGTGCCATTGCTGAATTTTCCGCACAACACCGATATCAAAAAAACCTGCATGCTTTAGGGGTTCCTGATGTGTTCCCAGAGCACGGAAGCATTTCCGAACTCCAAGAACTGATAGGAATTTCCCCAAATAAAATTGCACAAGTAATTGAAAGCTACCTATAAAAAAAGCCCTCCATAAAGAAGGGCTTTAAAATCATTAAATTAAGTAGCTTATCGCATGATCAGTTTGGTGGTAAATGTATAGTTTCCACCATCAACTTTCACTAAGTATACACCTGCACTCAATTGAGAGGCGTCCAAGCTTACCTGATTTCCAATTTCGACCGATTGGCTGAATACTTTACGTCCATTCATATCGTAAATGGCTACCTCGGTAAGGCCTAAGCTTACTTTTGAAGCAATATTGATGGTACCTTGGGAAGGGTTTGGATATACTTGGAAGTTGTTTTCAAAATTGAAATCCCCCACACCCAATTCACATTCTGAAGGTACGTCGTAGGCTTCGGTTCCATCAAAAACACTGCTGGTAGAGCCTTGAATGGCCGAAACACCCAATCCCCTTTTTGCAAAAGCCCGCCAAATAGCGCATTGGTTAGCGCCTCCATTGGTCAACATATCGGCTTCCAAAATGGCATCACGACCATCCACAAAACCTGGGCTACAGGGCTGCAATTTCATTCCGTCCATCACCAACTGCAATGCTAAGTTGTTTCCGCCTGTTCCATTGTAAATATCGGGATCATACCCATACTCATCGATCAAATTCCAGGTCATTTCCCACAACATGGTGGCCCAGACAAATCCAACACCATGGGGAATCGTAACATTTCCATTGATATCGGCATAGGTGTAATCGTTGATCGCAAAATCTGTGCTATAGGGTGCTTCCCTTAAACCATTGGGGTTCCCCGATGCATAGGATGCCATTCCTCGGATATCCTCTGGCTGGTCTCCAGGATACATTGTCATTACTAATGCCAAATAATCGCTCCAACCCTCGCCCATTTGCTCTTGGTTCTGCAAACAGCCAGTATTTGTAGGACCTCCGGTAAGTCGATTGGAGACCCCATGGCCATATTCATGAATTACAATTTCATTGTCCAAATCCCCGTCTAAATCATCTGGAATGTTTTCCCCGGTAATGGTGCCACTACGAGGCCCATTGGACAAAATATCATTGATGATGGCATCTCCATTGGTCTCAGAAACCATGAAGACGGGTATGGTAACCAAATTACCAACAGCACCTGCCCCCATAATTAAAGGGTATTGGTTACCGGATGGTGAAGGTCGGTCCACAACAATTACTGCAATAGCTCCTTCATTTTCTGCAGCCAAAGCCTTAAATCCAAACTCACATTCTCCACGATTCAAAATGGCAATTTTTCCTGATAATGAGGCACCATTGGTAATGGGATCGCATGCATCATATGGGTCTGTAGATGTTCCAGAGTTATCGTCCTCAACCACTACTATATCTTCAGTAATTGCGGGAACTGGCATGGGTGCCCCAAAAGCAGCTGCAACACCCTCATAAGTACCAGCCAGTGGCCCTGCGTTAATAGTCAAGATTTCCGTGGGTGCCGAGCCACCAGACCAAATGAACATTTGCATCCTAGGATTGTTACCATCTGGAGGCGTACTGAAATTCGCATTGTTGGTGCCAGAACCGTCCTGAGCGTCAGCATTAACTGAATCACTTTCATTTCCGGGGTTTCCGTAATTGTTTTCTTGGAAATTCCCACTTTCTTCATCAAATCCATATTGGTAGGTAACATCGTGAATGATGTTGTTCCAATAAAATAAGTTTACCGTTGCAGCATCAGTGAAGTTGGACGGATCCTGTGGGAGTCCGTAAGGGAAATCAAAATCCAACGTAGCTCCTCCATCGGGTGAGGCTCCAGTACCGTTGTTTCCATTGATGTCTTCTTGAGCCCAAACGTTGTTTCCTCGTGTAATGGTGAATTCTGCCCCGCCACTGCCATCAGTATCATGCCATCCAAACGGAGAAGCCGTCAAGTCTTCCGGACTTGTTACAATTTGATCGGCAACATCGGCCGGATTCCTGAAAGGCAATGGAAACACTCGGTATTGAGCTCCACCACCCAATGCTAACGCCTCATTTTTAAACAATGCACTGTTTGAGACTTTATGGGCATGGGCACCAGATTCAAAATCGCAGGATACTACCCAATCCATGGTATCAATAACCTGCCCATTAAGTGCATCCACACGTAGGCTATAGTAATGACTGGCATCCAGGAGGTAAATACTCAAATCCCAGGCCAATCGGACCGTTCCGTTTTCCAAAGGTTGGTATACCAATTTTACTGGAATGTGATTGAGGGAAATCCCTCCATCATTGAATTGATACTCAAAACCATCCTGACCTAAAAGTTGAAGCGTTCCAACAGTTTGTCCTAACGACTGTGCAGCACTGCTGATAGCACTTGCAGCGGTTATGGAAGGTGTTGACGAATTAACCTTAGCAGCCAAATTGGCAATGAAAGCCACTTTGGCACTCACCACATTACCGTTTTTAACAGCAAAACTAGAAGTTGAATTAAACACTTCGATGCCGTTGTAGACTTGGTTCACATAAACGTTTTCCAAGTTCATGCTTTTGGAATGGGTTTGCGAACTCAACTTCACGGTAGCAACGTCCATGGTATTAAGCCCCCATTGGGAGCGATTGCTTTCCAGATAGTCTTTGGCAATTCTGGAATAATCCTGTGCAACCACATGGCTTGCAATCAAAAATGCCATGAGGTAAAGTAATTTTTTCATAATCATACTTAGATAATTTAGGTTAGTCGGGATTATTGGTTACTGAAATGATGCTTTTCCCGAAAAGTCTTAAATATAATCAGTTATTCTGAATTAAAGGTAATTTTTAACAACTCTACGGATACCAAACAAACTATGGTTTACCCTGAATCATCTGGTGCCATTGAAGTGCATTGCCATCGGTAAGTTGTGAAATGTAATGGCAGGCATCCATCAAATAGGAGTAGCAAGCCTTCGGATCGTTTTGGAAACCCACACCACATTTCCTTAATATTAATCTATCGTAATGCCTCGCTGTTCCATTCGCCTTTCGTTCCAAGGCTTCGGTAATGACTTCCAAAAGTGTTCCCAACACCTTGTATCCCGCAATTTCCTTTTCGATAACTTCCCGACTTTGGTAGATTTTTTCAATACTGATTTTCAGGATGTCATCAATTTGTGCCTTATAAGCACATTTTTCCAAAAGTGGCACTGAAAAAGTCCCATTCAATAGGGCTTCCTCGTGTTCTAGAAATAGGATCACCGCTTCTTCAATAAGGGTGCTAATTGCCAAAGACCGAAGGTAGGCCAACCGGTCGCTGGCCTGCGTAAGTTGACTGTATTTTTTGGATTGCAGTTTATCGCGGACCAAATTCACTAAATATTCCAACGCAAATTCCTCTTCAATAAGTCCCAGATTGATTCCGTCTTCAAAATCGATGAGGGTATAGCAAATATCATCGGCTGCTTCCACTAAAAAAGCCAATGGATGACGGCAATAGCGGTTCGCTTCTTTTTTGAGCAATCCCAAGGTGTCCGCCACTTCAGCAAAAAAAGGTACTTCATTTTGAAAAACACCAAACTTCTTGTCCGATACCTGATGGCTTGGCTTTTTGGGCAAAGACTCCTTGGGGTATTTCGTGAAAGCCCCCAAGGTAGCATAGGAAAGCCGCAATCCTCCTTCCACCCCATTCTTGGTTTCGGTAAGAATTTTGAATCCGTTGGCATTCCCTTCAAAATCGCATAAATCCTGATATTCCTTGGCGCTCAACCGGTTCTTGAAACGCATTCCCGAACCGCTTGAAAAAAAATCGCCTATAGCTTTCTCGCCACTGTGACCAAATGGAGGGTTCCCGATATCGTGGGCCAACGCAGCAGCAGCGACTATTGCGCCAAAATCATGGAATTGATACCCATGGGTTTTCTGAAGCTGGGGATGTCGCTCCAACAGGGCTTTCCCAACAGCCCTCCCTAGGGAACGCCCCACCACGGAGACTTCGAGACTGTGCGTTAATCGGGTATGGACAAACGATGTTTTGGACAGGGGAATGACCTGGGTTTTGTCCTGCAAACTCCTAAAAGCAGCTGAAAAAATAACCCGATCGTAGTCTACCTCAAAACCCAAACGGGTTTCGTCCTGTTCGCTACGTATGCGCTTGTGTGTATCGCCCTGGCGTTTCAGGGAAAGCAATTGCTCCCATTGCATCATAAGAGGTCGTTTTTTGAAGCTGCAAGATAGCATTTTCGAATGCTTTTTAGGGCAAATTAGACCGCAATCCTTGGTTAACATTTAGGTAACCTTTCTATCACTTAATCATAATTTAGGGTTAACGCCCTCTTTACATTGCAGACGCATCTTTGCCTCGTGAAATCTAATAACTAATGAAACAACTTTTAACGCTTATCTTCTTAAGCATTACCGCTTTTACCATGGCTCAAGGTAGTGGTTCCATTGTGGGAAAATTAACCGACAAGGACTTTAACAATGAGCCTCTGGCTTTTGCCAATGTAATCATCAAGAACACTGCAAAAGGTACGACTTCAGACATCGATGGCCTTTATGCATTGGAAAATGTGGAACCTGGAACGTATACCGTAGTCTACAGTTTTGTAGGCTATGAAACCGTAGAAATCCCCAATGTTACCGTAGTCGCCAATAAAGTGACCAATGTGAATGTCCCCTTGGGAGCCAGTGCGGCAACCCTAGACGAAGTGGTTATTAAAACCACGACCAAAAAGGAAAGTGAAGTAGCCTTGCTTTTGGAGCAGAAAAACGCTGTGACCCAAAAAACTTCCATCGGTGCTCAAGAGCTTTCCCGAAAGGGCGTGGGTGATGTAGCCACTGCCGTAACCAAAGTAACCGGTATTTCGAAGGAAGAAGGTTCCGGAAATGTATTTGTTCGTGGCTTGGGCGATCGTTATAACGTTACCACTTTGAACGGACTTCCCCTACCTTCGGACAATCCCGCCAAGAAAAACATCAACCTTGGAATTTTTACCACCGACATTGTGGAAAACATCGGCATCGACAAAACCTATGTCCCCAGCAACTATGGAGACTTTGCAGGGGCCAATATCGACATTACTTCCAAAGACTACACAGGGTCTGGGTTCATGGAATTTGGTTTTGAATCGGGCGTCAATACCATCACAGTGGGGCAAAAAGATTTTTATTTGACCGATGGCCCCAACCGAACTGGATTCTACGACATCAATTACCCAGCGTTCCCATTGAACAATTACAACTTTGTAACAAGTTGGGACCGTAAGCACACCAGTTTGCCCTTCAACTCGGGGTTTTCGCTTAAAGGGGGCGACTCCTATTCCATAGGAGATAATAGTAAGCTCAGCTTTTTTGGGGTAGGTTCTTTCAATAACGAATTTGAATACCGCGAAGGGGTCTCCAGGGGAGGCGTCGAGGTAAGTGCCATCCCAAATAGTGACTTCGATTATGTGAATTATGCCTACAACACGAATACCACTTTAATGGGGAACCTAGGCTTCAAATTCAACAAGCAAGTTATCAAATACAACGGTTTTTATTTAAATACCACCAGCGAACAGCAAAAGGAATTTTACGGCATCATCGACAAGGATGATGCAGCCCAAGAGGGTGGCGGTTTTATTGAACGTTCTATTTTCCAAAGAACCCAGTTATTTTCCCATCAACTATTGGGAACGCACACTATTGGAACACAAGTTGAAGTTCGTTGGGGCGGTTCGTACAACTATTTACAAAGCGACGAACCCAACAGAAGACAGGTAACTTTGCTTCCGGATAAATCTTCGGAGCCTGAAGGCCCAAAATCTTTCCGATTGATTTCATCCTCTTCCGAAAACCATCGCTTTTATTCATCTTTATCAGAAGAAGAAATCGCCGGGAATTTTGCCGTGGATTTCAAATTCAGCAAAGACAACGACGACGAATACCGTGGGAAAGTGACCCTGGGGTACAACGGGCGTTTCAAAAATGTTGATTTTGATGCCACTCAATTCAACTTCCGGATCAACAATGCCTTTGGGGTCGTTCAGCCCATTGTGGAAGACATCTACAACGTTGATGCATACTTCAACCAACAGAACCTGGATGCGGGTCTCTACCGAATTGAGACTTTTAGGGGAAGTCTTGGGAATACCACTGTAGATCCCTTACTGCCTCAGTACTACACGGGCGACCAAACCATCCACGCAGGGTATTTCAGCCTGGAATATAAAATTACCCCAAAATTTACCGTACTGGCCGGTGTTAGGGGCGAGCAGATCAATCAATTTATTGAATGGTCTACATCCATCGACCCGGAAGGGGATGAAAGCGAACTGGATACCTTTGAAATCCTTCCTGCACTATCGCTTAAGTACGAATTGAACGAAAAACAAAACCTTAAGTTCGCCGCCAGTAAAACCTACACCTTGCCGCAGTACAAAGAACGGGCTCCGTTCTTGTTCCAAGAGGTAAACCAAGATTACTTTGGAAACCCATTTCTATATGCCTCCACCGATTATAACGTAGACCTGAAATGGGAACTCTTCCCAGCTTCTTCGGAAATCATTTCCTTAGGGGTTTTTGGGAAACTCATCGAGAACCCCATCAACACCATTACGGTACAATCGGCTGCCAACGACATCAGCTGGGCCAATACCGGGGACCAAGCTACGGCCTTTGGGGCGGAAGTTGAAATTAGGAAAACACTGTTGGAAAGTGAGAAAGATGTAAAAGGGTTCCCATTATCGACCAGTTTAACAGCAGGTTTGAACGCTGCCTACATGATCACCGAGCAAGAATTGGACGGGGCCAAGGTATTTGAAGAAGCACAGCTCTCCTTCATCCCAACTTATTCCAAAACGGGCATTTCGGGCGCATCCGATTTGATTGGAAATGCAGACATCAGTTTCTTTAAGGAACTGGCTGAAGCCAAAAACATCCAAATGACCCTTGCGGCCAACTATTTTTCTGACAGGATTTTTGCTTTAGGGAATTTTGGAAAAGGGAACATCATCGAAAAAGGGGTCCCCACCTTGGATTTTATTTTCAAAACACAGTTGAATGAGAACATGACGCTGGGGGTATCGGCCAAAAACCTTTTAAACCCAAGCATCGAAAGGTATCAAGAAGCTGTAGACGGAGAAACCAACAACGATTCCGAGTTAAGTTTAAACTTTCAGGAAAAAGAAACGACCATCCTTTCCTATAAAAAAGGGTATGATTTCAAACTGACTTTCGCTTATAAATTTTAATCGAACCTAAATGCGCTAATTCTAATTGCAACATTAAAACTTGAAACAAATGAAAAGAAACTTGTTAATTTTTACGCTTGCCATTACCTCCATGATCCTTGTGGTATCATGTAGTAAGGATGATGGCCCCAATAACCCTCAAGCTACCTGCTCCGATGGCATCAAAAATGGTGATGAAACCGGCGTAGATTGTGGAGGCTCTGCCTGTGCTCCTTGCGCTACCAATCAATTGGCCGGGGAAATTACCGAAGACACTTCACTAGATGCTTCTGTCGCTTACGAACTTAACGGTGCCCTTGTAGTAAAAGCTGGTGCTTCCTTGACTATTCCTGGTGGAACGGTTATCAAAGCAACGGGCGGTACTTCTGCCTACATTGCCGTTGAGAAAGGCGCCCAAATTTTTGTGAATGGTAATGCCAATGCTCCGGTGGTCATGACCTCTGCTTCTGCCAACCCAGCTGCTGGCGATTGGGGAGGATTGGTCATCTGTGGCGATGCTCCTACCAACAAAGGGGTTAACGTTACTTCAGAAGTGGCCGATTTGAGCTACGGGGGTAACAATCCCAATGACAGCTCTGGCTCCATTAAGTATTTAAGAGTTGAATATACTGGTGCTACTTTCTCTAACGATAAGGAATTCAACGGGGTTTCGTTGTTCGGTGTTGGCGCTGGTACTACGTTTGAGTTTGTGCAATCCTTCAACGGAGGGGATGACGGTATTGAATTCTTTGGAGGTTCTGTAAATGGAAATAACTTGGTATCTGTTGGAAGCGGGGACGACTCCATCGATTTTGCTGATGGTTGGACCGGTACCGGAACCAACTGGTACATCCTGGGTGGTGCCAAAGCGGGGATTGAAGGTTCCAACAATGGGGAAGATGGAAACGCCACTCCAGTAACGACTACTACCTTAAATAACATCACCGTTATTGGGCCAGTAACCGAAGGGGCACTTTTCTTTAAGGAAGGCGGTGGTAATTTTACCATCAACAACTTCTACACCAGTAATGTCGATCTTGGAGTAAAGGTAACCGCTTCTGATAATGCAGCAGCGGCCCGTATTGAAGCGGGTGCGCTTCAAATCAACAACATTCAGTTTGCCAATGCCCCAAGCGGATTAGTGATTACCGACTATGAGGGCGATAACCAATCGTTCTTCACCGAGGGTGTTAACAGCGGTGCCGGAAACGGTGCAGCTTCTCCCGATTGGGCCGCTGGTTGGACCATTGGTTTGGACAACAGTGGCGCTGCCACCACCGAAAATTTGGCCGGTGAAGTAACCGGTACAGTTACCCTAGACCCGAACGTAGAATACCAACTTACCAGCTCATTTGTAGTGTTGAACGGGGGTGTGCTGAACATTCCTGCCGGAACAACCATTAAAGCCACTGGGGGCACTGCTGCATACATTGCTGTAGCCCAGGGTGGTAAAATTTTCATTAACGGGGAAGCCAACAATCCTGTAGTAATGACCTCGGCTGCCGCCAGTCCTGCTGCCGGTGATTGGGGAGGTTTGGTGCTTTGTGGAAAAGCACCTACCAACAAAGGAATTAATGTTACTTCCGAAGTAGCCGACCTCAATTATGGGGGTACCGATCCCAACGACAACTCTGGTTCCATTAAGTATTTAAGGGTGGAATATACCGGAGCGACTTTCTCTAACGACAAGGAGTTCAACGGGGTTTCTTTATTTGGCGTTGGTGCTGGAACCGTTTTTGAATATGTACAATCCCTAAATGGAGGTGATGATGGTATTGAGTTCTTTGGCGGTTCTGTGAGCGGAAACTACTTGGTATCCATAGGAAGTGGTGACGACTCTATCGACTTTGCTGACGGATGGACCGGAACAGGATCCAACTGGTACATCAAAGGTGGTGCTAAAGCAGGTATTGAAGGTTCCAACAACGGGGACGATGGCAACGCCACCCCTGTAACCACAACGACCTTAAGCAATATTACCGTAGTAGGACCTGTGACCGAAGGTGCGCTATTCTTTAAAGAAGGCGGCGGAAACTTTACCATCACCAATTTCTACACCAACAACGTAGACTTGGGTGTGAAAGTTACTTCAACCGATGCTGCTGCTGCTGCTCGTATTGAAGCCGATGCACTTTCCATCAATCCTATGCAATTCGACAATCCTGCAGCCGGTTTCATGATTTCCGACTATGGGGGCGCCAATCAGGATTTTGTAGTAGAAGGCCCCACATCAGGAGCGGGTAACGGTGCTGCTGCACCCAGCTGGGCTTCTGGATGGACTTCGGGATTATAATTATTTGGAATTAGCAAAAAAAAGGCTCCCGTTTGGGAGCCTTTTTTTTAAGTTTTTGTCTTTTTTAGTAGGATACAACCACTGCATCGGTAACTTTAAATGAAGTTACCTTGGCAATTTTGGAATTAGAGTAGTTCACTTCCTTAATTTCATTTCCTTGATAAAAATACCAAGTGCCTACTTTAACTCCGTTGCTGTAGTGTGCAACTGCGGTTTTGTTGCCCTGCACATCATAGCTTATCCATTCACCCTCTAGTTTGTTATTCAATGTGTAAAAGCCAGTTTGGGCTACGGCACCATTTTCATGATACAGTTTTGCCTTAATTACTTCTCCTTCCTTAACATATTCTGCAGGTTTTACTACTTGAGAAAAAGCTGCATTTGCAAAGAGAGAAAGAGTAATCATCACCATTAGTTTTTTCATGACAAATACATTTAAAGGGTTAATCCTTCAAAAGTAATAAATAGATAACAATTATGAAAGGTTTAGGTAACATTAAATTAACATTAAGTTTGTAACTTTCTCATAATGTGATTTTTAAATCAAAATTGAATAACAAAATTGGTCTATTCTTAATGTTTATTTAATATTTACTTCACGATTTAGCTAAATGTGAGATGTTATTTTGCTTGTGTGTTTTAAACACATACACATATAAATCGTTAAGTTTTTGTCGACTAGATTTTATCAATGTGTGGGCCGCCCTAGTGGCGGCCTTTTCTTTTTGCCTAACCAAAAGGTTAAAATATAACTTTTAGGAAACATTTACTTAACATTCGTTTTGGTTCTTTGCAGCGACAAAAACTTAAAACGATTGATATGCATTTTCTTCGAACTGCCCTGACGGTCATTTTACTCCTGTTGCTTCATTCTGCGCATTCACAAGAAATAAGTGATACAAAATTTGGGAAGGGCCTCATAAATTTTACCGCAAAAGATAGTTCCTTCAGCATAAAATTTGCCCCTAGGATTCAAATGCGTTCTGAAACGACCTGGAATCATAACGGTGATAAATTTGAAAGCCCTGAGCACGCCTTTTTGATTCGAAGGGCCCGCCTAAAATTTGACGGTTGGGCATATTCCACAAAATTGAAATATAAAATTGAGCTGGGATTGTCCAATAGGGATATTGCCGGAGCAAATCAATTTAACAGCAACACGGCCAATGTAATACTAGATGCTGTGGTGATGTGGAATTTTTATGAAAATTTTGAGCTTTGGGCAGGGCAAACAAAACTTCCTGGCAACGTTGAACGTGTGGTGTCTTCGGCAAATCTTCAATTAATAGACCGTTCCATTTTGAATAGTCGATTCAATATTGATCGCGATTTGGGCATTCAAGTGCGCCATTTTGACCATCTTGGGAAAAAATTTATAGTTCGTGAAAAAATTGCCGTTTCGCAAGGAGAGGGCAGAAATGTAACTTCTGGCAACCTTGGAGGTCTTGAATATACGGGCAGGATAGAATTTTTACCCATGGGTACTTTTAAATCGGGTGGGGATTATAGCCAGGCTGATTTAGTAAGGGAAACTGCCCCAAAACTAATGCTAGGTATTACCTACGATTACAACCAAAACGCGGTAAAAACTAGAAGCAATCTCGGGTCATATATGCTATTGGAAGATGGTTCCCTATATGAAACTGATATCAACACCCTTTTTGTTGACACTATGTTGAAATATAAAGGGTTTTCATTTATGGGGGAATACGCCAATAGGGCCGCCAAAAATCCTATTGCCGTAGAAGCAGATGGTACTGAAACAGGTGATATCGTCTTGATTGGGGATGCATTAAACTTACAGGCGGGGTATCTATTCAACAACAATGTTGAAGTGGCAGGACGTTTTACCACAGCACACTACGATAATGTTACCGGAAAGCTAGATGAAGAACAATATACCATGGGCGTTTCAAAATACGTTGTGGGCCACAAGCTAAAGGTTCAATCGGACATTAGCTATACAACCGTTGATGGCCTTGAGGATAACATTGAATTTAGGCTGGGCTTAGACTTACATTTTTAGAAAAATAACATAACAATTTGGTAACAAGTAAGCTTAATTTAATTAAGAAATTTGCCCGAAATTAATAATTAAAAAATGGATAATATTTACATCTTAATGCTTGTAGCCCTTGCTGTACTTGCCATCGCAGATTTGGTAGTAGGGGTAAGTAACGATGCGGTTAATTTTTTGAATTCTGCCATTGGCTCCAAAGCCATTCCTTTTAAAACCATCATGATTGTTGCTAGTCTAGGGATTTTCATTGGAGCGGTATATTCCAGTGGTATGATGGAAGTGGCCAGAA
>DJVA01000043.1 GCA_002440705.1 Flavobacteriaceae bacterium UBA6268
GTGGCATAGATGGCATAATGGAAAGAGCGGAAAAGTCCTGCAACATCTTTCAGTGGGGGTTGTTTGACCTTTCGGTCCCGAATGGTACTTTCCGGTTCCCCTTCAAAATCCAAAATGTAGAAATCGCCGTTTTTGACCAGAATTTGCCCTAAATGGTAATCGCCGTGTACGCGTAGTCTTTCACCCTTAAGCTTGGTCCAATCAAAGTCCAAAAAGCGTTTCCGGATTTCGTTTTTTTGGTCTAAGAATTGTTTGGCCAGTTCCAGGGTAAGGCCTTCCAATTTGTGCAAGTTGTTTTCCACCGTGTTCAATCGGTTTTGGAATTGGTACAACAGGCGATTTTTAAGCCATACTTCGTAATCCCCGTTAAAACGCTCTGGGGTAAAGGCAGTTTCCTCAAATTCAGAACCCAGGGCAATATGCATTTCGGCAGTTCTTACGGCCAGCTGTTTAAGGTTCTGAAAAACACTCAATCCGGCCCAGTCGATAATTTCAGGAGGTACTTCCTGTATTTTCAATCGATGGAACATTCCAAGATTGGGTAGGTTTTTGATGTGAATGTTTTTGTTTTTCAGGTTTGAAAAAATACCATCAATTTTTTTTAGCATGTACTCCCAGGCATCCCCTTCATTAGGGACCATTTCCTGCATTAGGGCAATGGTGGTAATGATGTTTTCACTGTCCTTAACATTGATACTTCCCCAATAGGCGGGTGTATTCTTAAAACCTTTTTTGTCCGACAGAAACCGCGACATCTCGTAATCGGGGTTTTTGGTGGTGTAAATGCGGCGGAAGAATTTCAATACTGCAGCTTCATTGATGACCACGGATGTATTGCTTTGTTCCATGCCCATAAAGCGAGAGGATTTGTATTCGGTTTCACGGAAACTGTCACCTTTGTGATACTGTACCCGCGAAGTGTCGTTCGGCTCTGCATTTAGGATACGCTCGAAAACCAACTTTCGGAATGCTTCCAGATGGATGGCATCGATAATGTAACCATCCACCTCATTGATGGTTACTTTAAGGATCCGCTCTTCCTTGGCGAAATCTTCATCGGTCACAAACGCAATGGGCAAAAAATAATGCTGGTAGAAGGCTTCCACGAAGTTTACTTCCAGGATCAAGCCGTAATACACTTCTTCATTTTGTTGGATGCGGAAATACTCGGTAAGTTCGATATACTTCAGCTTACTGGATTTTCCACCGTACCAGCGTTGCTTTATAATGTAGTCTTCAAGTACTTCTGAAAGGAACATTTTGATGAAGCTGGGATCATCCATGAGTTGTTCCCAGTGACTCTTGAATTTGGAAGGGGATTTCATTTTGGAAGTTTCCAGCTTTGCCATAATTATTTTTGGATTTTGAAAAGATGAAAGGGAAGTACGGGGTGCAGTTCCACAAAATTCCATTCGTTATTCCACAGGTAACTGCTATGGGTAATAAGGTCATGAACCTTCACCTGATGCCCCACCTGGATCCCCATTTCGCCTAATGGAAGCTGTAAAAAACCCTTTTGGGAATAATAAGGGTCCAAGCTTACTACAGCTATAATTTCACTCTCTTTGTTTTGATCGTATTTGTAATAGGCCAGCAATTGATCGTTGTCTATGGATAAGAACTGGATGTTGTTGGTTTGCTGAAGGGCTTTGTGCTCTTTGCGGATGTGGTTGATTTTTGCAATGAGGGTGGTGAGTTTGTTTTCTTGG
The DNA here is from genome assembly GCA_002440705.1 of Flavobacteriaceae bacterium UBA6268. GTDB lineage: Bacteria > Bacteroidota > Bacteroidia > Flavobacteriales > Flavobacteriaceae > DJVA01. The sequence continues at coordinate 1,710 of DJVA01000043.1, forward strand.
TTCCAATCCCAATGGCGTATCTGGAATTTTTCGGAATCGAGGTATTCTTCGCGGCCTGGCAGTGCTGCCCCCTGCAGGTATTCGAAGACCGGGCCATAAATACCGGTATTGGATGATAGTGTGGCCGCTAAAAAGTATTTCTGTAGGTACACCGATTCGTTGTTCCCTTGCAAAGCCCAAGGATTGATATCGGGAGTATTGGGCCAAAAGTTGGGGCGGAAAAAATAGCGTTGATCGGTTTGAGTAAGTTCGTTGAGGTATTCCATCAATTCATGCTTAGTATTCCGCCAGGTAAAATAGGTATAGGATTGTGTAAATCCTTGTTTCGCCAACTGTTGCATGATTTTGGGTCGTGTAAAAGCTTCCGAAAGAAAGAGGACATTGGGATACTTTTTCTTTACTTCGGCAATGAGCCAACCCCAAAAATAAAACGGTTTTGTATGCGGATTGTCTACCCGAAACACTTGTATGTCACATTCCTCGATCCAGTATAGGGCAATGCTCAGCATTTCGTCCCACAGATTTTTCCAATCACTGCTTTCAAAATAAATGGGCAGGATATCTTGGTATTTTTTAGGGGGGTTTTCAGCATACTGGACGGTACCATCGGGACGCCACTTGAACCACTGAGGGTGCTCTTTTACCCAAGGATGGTCCGGAGCTGCCTGCAAGGCAAAATCCATGGCAATCTCAATGCCCAATTCTTTGGCTTTAGAGACTAATTGCTTAAAATCGTCTACTGAGCCCAGCTGTCGATGAATGCTTTTATGCCCTCCATCCTTAGATCCAATTCCCCAACAGGAGCCTACATCGCCATCCAAGGCAGCGGTTGTATTGTTTTTTCCTTTTCGGTTTACCTCGCCAATGGGATGAATGGGGGGGAAGTAGAGGGTGTCGAATCCCATCTTCGCTACCCGAGGCAACAAGGCCTCACAATCCTTAAAGGTTCCGTGCTTTCCTTCAATGGAGGAGGCCGATCTAGGAAAAAATTCGTACCACGTACTGAATCGTGCTTTTTCCCGATCGCAATAGGCTTTTAAAATCGCACTTTCATTGTAAAGAAACTTATTGGGATATTTGGTAAAAATGGCATGAAGTTTTTCTGAAACAGCTTCTAAAATGGCTTGGTCGTAATGGGATTCATTTTTGAAAAGCGGGGTTAAATGATTGAGATAGGACTTTTCCTCCTCCGCGCATTTTTTTAGGATTTCCTCTAAGTATTCAACTCCTTCCAACAACTCGGAAGTTACTTTTTGTCCAGCCTCAATCTTACGTTGGATTCCGTGTTGCCAATTGAGGGCATGATCTACCCATCCAACAATTTTGTACTCATAGAATCCCTGCTTTTCCACTTTGAATTCGGCACTCCAACAATCATTTTCCATTGGCCGCATCCGTACCTCCAACCATTTTTTGGAACCCTCGTGCTTCACATGCAACTGTGCAGCAATTACGTCGTGACCATCTGCCAAAACATCCGCTTCCACTAAAATAATTTCGTTTACCACACAGGAAATGGGATGCAATCCACCATCCAATTGGGGGTGGACATTTTCGATAATGACCCTAGTTTGATTTGGCATATTGGGTTTTGATTGTTTTGTTTTTGTTAAAGATATAAAACCCGAGGCAATTAAATAAAGGGAAAGGTAAATCTTTGAATCCGATAACGATTTCGATTGGTGACGCCATAAAAAAACCCTTCGAATTGAAGGGTTTTTTTCTAGATTAACTAAGATTTTTAGTTTCCTTCCTCAACCTCGATGGCAATTATGGACTTGCCAGTAGGAGTCAATCCGTTGTTGAAATCCATGTAAGCAGAGTTGCTGAGAAGGATGGTCGATATTTCAGATGTGGTATTGAAATGATTTTCAGCTACCACGAATTCCTTTAAATTTCTGCTGCGTGCCAGTGTGAGGGGTAGATCTCCTGAAAGTTCATTTTGAAATACATTGAAAACCACAAGATTTTCTAACTGATTGAGGCTGTTGGGAAGCATTCCCGAAAAGTGGTTGCTGCTAAGGTGCAGTTGTTTCAAGTTAGTTAATTGACCAAAACTTGCTGGAATTTCACCTGTTAAGTCGTTTCCGTTCAGGGCCAAAATCTCTAGCTTTTTCAGGTTGCCAAGCGAACTGGGTAAATTCCCGTGCAGCTTGTTGAAGGAAAGCTCCAGCACTTTCAGTTCAGTAAGCTGACTTACCTGTGCTGGCAAACTGCCATCCAAATTGTTGAACAACATGCGTAGTTCGGTGACATGGCCATTGGTAATGGTAACACCATCCCAGGCATCCGGGCTTTGTTCCAAATCCCAGGTTGTATTCCAAAGGGCTCCATTGGTAGTTTCATAAAGTGCCACTAAGGCAAGGTGTTCGGTATCTGGAATTTGCGCCCATAGCGACATTCCAGATAAAAGTAGCGAGGTTAAGAGTAGTTTTTTCATTAGCGGGGATATCAGAATAATCTTACATATAGAAAACAAATAAATAAATTACAAGATTAAATACCAAAAAAATTCGATGAAATGCATTATTCTGTATTTTTATTAAAAATAAAAGCCAACTGATTTTTGGTTTTTAACGATTGTGTACCTTTAGGGTGTGAATCCTTGTTATGAAAAAATCCAAAGAAGAATTGCTTCGTTTTTCAGCTGAAATCTGTAAGAATACCCTTATGGAAACGCTTCAAATAGAATTTGTCGACATTACCGATTCCATGGTCATTGCCAAAATGCCCGTAACCCCCCGAGTGCACCAACCGGACGGAGTCCTACATGGGGGAGCCTCAGTCGCTTTGGCAGAGAGTGTAGGCAGTGCAGCCGCCTTCATGCTGCTCGATTCTGAAAACATTCAGATCCGAGGCATCGAAATTGCTGCCAACCACATAAAAAGTGTAAAAGACGGTGTGGTCTATGCCAAGGCAAAAAACGTCCACAAAGGCAAAACTACCCAGCTTTGGCAAATCGACATTGTTAATGAAGCCGATGAATTGGTTTCCTCGGTGAAAATGACCACCCTTACTTTAAACCGCTGATTCAAGTTTATGGAAGGAATTTTGGAGCAGGTAGAAAAAAGGTTTGCGAAACAGCTTCCTTTTGTGATATTTTCATATCCGGGCAACCATGAAATTGAAGGTTTTTTTCAAAAAAATAAGGCGCGTTACAAATACAATGATGCCTTGGAAAACGGTTTTATTTTTCAACCCTTTAATGCTGATCGTGGTGGGTTTTTCATTCCCCAAGCACAATCGGAGTATCAGAAAGGAAGCGTTGAGTTGCTCGATGCACCTGCAGAAAAGATTGTAATCCCAGAGGCTAAAGTTGAAAAAGAAGCTTACAAGCATTTGGTTTCTAAGGCTATCGAACGCATCCAGCGAAGAAAAGCCCAAAAAATTGTGACCTCGCGCTGTAAAACCATTGCCTTAAATTCGTTGAGCCTTCCTATTTTGATTCAAAGATTATTTCAACTTAACCCGACGGCCTTCCGTTATGTTTGGTTCCATCCCGATACCGGATTGTGGGCTGGTGCAACCCCCGAGCTGCTTTTGCATTCAGACGGGGAACAGTTCCAGACCATGGCATTGGCCGGAACCAAAGAAAACGACCGTTTCTTAAAGGTGCTGTGGACTGAGAAGGAACGGGAAGAACATCAATTGGTGGTCGATGATATTGTTTCCCGCTTGCAACAAATCCTTTCGGTTTTGAAAGTTTCCAAATCTACCAACCATGCAGCTGGATTGGTCGTGCATTTGAGGACCGATATTTCGGGGTGCATCAAAAAGGGAAAGGCCTCCTTGTATCAAATAGCTCAGACATTGCATCCTACCCCCGCAGTATGTGGAACCCCACGAAAAGACGCTTTGAAATTTATCCTGGAAATGGAAGATTTTGATCGCGAGTTTTACACTGGATTTCTTGGTCCAACAAATAAGGCCAGTTCTGGAACCCAATGGTTTGTAAACTTGCGGTGCATGAAATTAGAAAACCAACAAGCACATATCTTCGTGGGTGGAGGCATAACCCAAGGGTCTGTACCGGAAGCTGAATGGTTGGAAACCCAAAACAAAATACAAACCATGCTGCAGGTGCTCCAACCTTTTCTTTAAAATGTAAGGCTCCGTTTGTATCTTTGTACAGAATGAACCACTCCTCCAAAATCCTTTCGCAAACCTTGGTGCAACTATGCCTTGCTAAAGGAATTGACCACATAGTGCTTTCACCGGGCTCCCGAAATGCACCATTAACCATCGGCTTTTCAGGAAACAGCACGTTTAAAAACTTTAGCATAGTCGATGAGCGCTGTGCCGCATTTTTTGGTCTTGGAATGGCCCAGCAATTGGGAAAACCTGTGGTTTTGGTGTGCACTTCAGGTTCTGCGTTGCTGAATTATTACCCTGCAATTGCTGAAGCTTTTTACAGTCATATCCCTTTAATTGTGGTTTCGGCCGATCGCCCTTCGGAATTGATCGATGTGGGTGACGGGCAAACCATTCGGCAGGAGCACGTATTTGAAAATCACAACTGTTACAGTGCTTCTTGCAAGGAAGGTGCGGAATTTCAGTACTTCAATGAACAGGAAATCAACAAGGCCCTTAACATTGCCATGGAAGAGTCGGGACCGGTCCACATCAACATCCCTTTTTCGGAACCGTTGTACAGTATGGAGGGCAAACCCTCGGTTTTTCCGGTGAATGTGATTCCGAAGAAATTAAACTCTCTGAGTAAAATCCCACAGGTCTTTATCGACCAATGGAACCTTGCTTCCCGTAAATTGGTTTTAGTAGGCACATTGGCACCCAATACCATCGCTATGGAATGGTTGCAGATTTTGGCTACCGATCCAAGCGTGGTGGTGATGACGGAAACCACTTCCAACCTTCACCATCCCTATTTTTTTCCCGCTATTGACCAACTGATTACTTCCCTCGATTTTGAAGGCTTCCAGCAATTACGGCCCGAAATACTTCTCACGGTGGGTGGTATGATTGTTTCCAAAAGAATCAAGGCGTTTCTAAGAAAGTTCACTCCCAACGCCCATTGGCACGTAGGCCCCTACAAGGCCCTGGATACGTATTTTTGTTTGACCCATGATTTTAGGTCCCACCCCAATGCTTTTTTTGAGTACTTTTTGAAACAAGTTCAGCCAAAAGCTTCCAATTACCAGCCCTTTTGGTTGGCCAAGCAAGAAGAACGAAGGGGCAAACAGACCCAATTTGAACTGAAGATGCCGTATTCCGATTTTTTGGTTTATGCCCAAATTTTCAGAAGCATTCCTATGGGCTCACAAGTACAATTGGCCAATAGTACAGCCATACGTTATTCCCAATTATTTCCTTCGGAACCAACGCATTCAATTTTTTGTAACCGAGGGACAAGTGGTATCGATGGTAGTACCAGCACGGCAATAGGGGCCGCGGTCACAAGTGGAATTCCTACGGTGCTTGTCACGGGCGATTTGAGCTTTTTCTATGACAGCAATGCCCTGTGGAATTCCTACCTCCCAAAATCATTCCGTATCATTTTGGTGAACAATCGCGGAGGGGGGATTTTCCGAATTTTGCCAAGCGCAAAAGAAGTCCCCCATTTTGAAACTTACTTCGAAACCCGCCACGCCTTAACAGCATTGCACCTGTGCGCAATGTTTGATATTGTTTACCAAAAAGTGGAAAACCAAAATGAGTTGGAAGCAGCTTTGCTAACCTTTTTCAAGCCGTCCCAACGCCCTGTGCTTTTGGAAATAATGACCCCGAGCGAAATCAACGATCAGGTATTGAACGACTATTTTGAGGCCATTGCTTAATGACGGGCCAATAATTCTTCTGCCCAGGTAAATGCACTAATCAAATCTGGAAAGCATTGAAAGGGTTTTTTGAAGAACATGGATTCCATCTCGGCATTTTTTTGGGCTAAATCACCATAAGATACAATGGCCAGTCCTTTGAGGGATGGAATTTTTTCAAGATAGAAATAATCGTTTGGATTTAGGGAGTACGAGTTAACTCGGTTGGAGATGTATACCCAAGGTTTTGTACCTAACATTTTCAGGCCTGTTACCAAAATAGGGAAAGCTGTTTTGTAGGAAAGCGTAACACCTTCTGCAGCTTCGGTAACGATAATATTGTTGTAGAAATAGACCGATATGATGTCGGTCTCATAATGATTCTTCAACACATATTTTTTTGGAAGGTCGTGATGGGCTACTTTTTTCATACGCAAGTCCCGAATTTAATTAAATTCGGATTACGAATTCTGGAAATACTCCGCTTTTTTAGATAGGAAAAAGACTACCTTTGCGTCTGTGTTTCATTTAGGCCAATACCAGCTACTTACCGTACTTCGGGAAACCGATCCCGGACTTTTTTTGGGAAATGAAGCAGGAGACGAGGTGCTACTTCCCCATAAATACAAACCCCATGGGATTGCGGAAGGGGATTCCTTGGAAGTTTTTGTGTATTTGGACAATGAAGAAAGACCTATTGCTACAACCGAACGCCCTTACCTTACCCTGAATACTTTTGGATTCCTGTGCTGTAGTGAGGTCAATAAATATGGAGCCTTTATGGATTGGGGCTTGGTAAAGCAGTTATTTGTTCCTTTTGCAGAGCAAGCGATGCCCATGAAAGCCAATCAATGGTACATTGTGTACCTGTATTTGGATGAAAAAACTCAGCGTTTAGTAGGTTCTAGTAAAACCAATCGATTTTTGGACAACGATGAGGTAAGTCTCAATCGAATGGATGAAGTGGAAATACTAGTCACCCAAATTGGTGACCAGGGGGCTTCGGTAATTGTCAATAACCAACACAGAGGACTTATTTTTATAGACGATATTTTTGAGGACATTCGACGCGGCGATCGCCTGAAGGCCTATGTCAAGAAAGTCCGGGAAGACAAGAAACTGGACATTGTTCTACAAAAGCCTGGTTATGAAAGCATTGAACCCAATGCGGCATATATCTTGAATGAATTGGAAGCTGCGGGTGGGTTTCTTCCGCTACACGACAAAACCGATCCGGAGCTTATCAAAAACGAATTGGGCTTAAGCAAAAAAAGCTTCAAAAAGGCAATTGGGAGTCTCTACAAAGAGAAAAAAATAAGCATCGGTCCGGATGGCATTTCATTAATCCACTAAAAACCACGCGCAAGACGGTAGGGAGCACACCGCGGGCAAATACCGTAGGGGGGGCATGCATCTACAAAATACAACCCTTTTGCTTCCTTATAAACGGGGTTGTTTACCTTAGACGAACCATCTTTTGCGTAGGGAGCATACCGACCATCGAGACTAAATTTTTGCTGTAAGGTTTTGGCATCGAAAGGATACGCCTTTTTTAAACGCTCCTTTTTTTCAATGGCAGCAGCCATGTCTACCGCTTCCCAATAATTGGTTTCGGTAACCCTGTTGAAATCTGAAAAACTTTTAATTTGAAAGTCTTTTGTGGTATTCCCCAATTGAAGTGCAAACATGTCCAAATCCGGTACATCGGTAAGCGCCTCAAGATCCATTTTGAAAAAACCGATTTCAAAATCGTATTGTGCCACGACGAAGGTGGGAAGGAAACATAGGATATATATCAGCTTTTTCATGCTGTCCAAAACTATCAAAAATAATTCCGAAGTGTTTTTCCCTTATTATAAATTTAACTTATCCGAGGTTTTCTTGGGGATGGCATCTTTGTGAAGCGTAATGCTGATGGTCTTCAACTTCACGTAACTTTCACTGAAATAGACATATCCATTGTGTGCAGTGTAGTCTGGATTGGTCCCCCAACTATTTTTTACTTTATAGTATTTGGTGCCATTTTGGTCTTTTAGCAGGCCAGTGATGTGCATCAAATGGTCATCGGTGGTATCGAAATTTTCAAACTCATCCTGTCGGTAGGATTGGGTAACATTCATTTCGGGATAGATTCCTTGAAGGGCTTTTACATTATTCGCGGAATCGGCAGGAACTACGGCCACCCCATCTTTTGAGGAAAAAGTTTTTTCGCTCACATCGCAATCCAACTCAACGGTATACCCTTGTTGTAGGGCATAATCGATGGCGGACACCAATTCGTCTACGGGTACATTGTACATAGTACCGTTACTCCAATTATCTGGTATATTCAAAATAAAGGAGCTATAGAACGGAGCCTGAGTGAAACTGGTTAGGGTCACGTAATTATCCGGATCGATTTGCGTCATTTTCAAAAAAGATTGCGGAGTGTAGTTTTTTCCATCGTAGGTAAAAGTATTGGGATTTTCACCCA
>DJVA01000013.1 GCA_002440705.1 Flavobacteriaceae bacterium UBA6268
GAATGGCAGTTCAAAATTGGTCATTGCAATCAAACTATTTCAAATCCTGAACTCATTCTAAAAAATTAAACGAAAAAACAATGCATTCGAAACAACCGCCAATAATTTTTATAATTGATATTTCAGCGTAATCCCTCCATGGAAAAATGGATCCAAAGGGGCAGGGATGTAGGCGTCTTCCAACTGGTTCAAAAAGACCATGTAATAATATTGGGTTCCCAATAGGTTATCGGCACCAGCATAGGCATCTACTTCTAACTTTCCAAAACGGGCCCTGTAACCCAACTTGGCATTCAAAAGTGTAAAAGACGCTGCAACATTTAAACCATCGGAGGTAAAGGGTACTTCATCTCGATAGGCTACATTGACGTTTCCATAAATGCCGGGGTTGGTGTCGAAATCGATTCCCCCATTCAACACCAACGGAGGAACACCGGCCACATCGTTGCCACTATAATCTACAGTTACTGGATTGCCATCGCCGTCCATGGATTGGTATTGGTAATCGCCGTAGGTGAAATCGGAATAAGCCGCATTGACATAGGGTGCTAGGAAGCTCAAGAAACCGCTGTTGGATTGGTATGCGGTGTATTTCAACAAAACTTCCAATCCTTTATTGTCCAATTCGCCCCCATTGGCTATGTAGGTGTAGGCAGTGGTATTTTCATCCAAAGGAACAGCCACTGAAGTGAACTTGTTCTGGAACTTGGCCTGGAATACGGCCAATTGGTAGTGCAACTTGTTGTTGAACAGATTTCCTTTGCTTCCAAATTCAATCTGTACGCCTTCTTCTGGAATCAATCCAGTGTTGAGTTCGCCAGTCGTGGAAATAATGACGTTACCACTCACAGGCGCCTTGAAGCCTTTGCTATAGGAAGCATACAGGGATACATTTTCGTTAAACACCTTGTTGATGGCGAAATGCGGGGACACCATGTCAGTATAGTTGGCAGCCACATAACTGAATTTACCCGATCCAGGGGTGGCCAAACGGTCTTCCAAGTCCAGGTACATAGAACTACTTCCTACGCCCGCAGTTAAGGAGAAGCCTTGGGGCATTTTGAGGATCCACTCACTGAACAGTGAATGTGTTTTGGACTTGGCTACTTGGTTGGTGCGCAAGGCCCCAATAATGTTGTATCCCTCTGGATTTAATGGGTCTTCGGTCATACGATATCCTGCAATTTGTGCTTTTTGTTCCTGAAACTCGAATCCGATGATTCCCGACAATGCAAAGTCGTCGCCCAAATCAAAATTCATATCGAAAGTAATTCGTGTTCCGTAATTGATGGGAGTCTTATCGGTCCATCCCCCGGCAGAACTATTGTCTTGATTCAGCCCTGAACCAAAAACCGTGGCCGTATTGGACAACCACGAAGTAAATTTGTAGTTGTGGCTTAAGCCCGCACGGAAGCTTTTTACGGCACTGTGTGCATTGTTTTTGATGTAGCGTGGGTTGCCACTGTAATCCTCTTCTTCGTACTGTTCGATGGTCAATTCGCCTCCACGCTCGTCGTAGCTGTTACTGAAACCAAAATACGTACTTACGAATTGCTTGTCGTTGGGACGGAATTCCATCACGGCATTGATGAAATCCTTGTTGGAGGCATTGTGGTCCATGTAACCGTCAGATATTTGGTGGCCGTAATTCAGCAGCAAGGAGCTTTTTTCCTTGCCCATCTGGAACTGGGTGGTGAAACGGGCCAAACCATAACTTCCTCCTTGCACGCTTTGGCTGATGGAAGTTTCCCCTGCCTCTGGACGGATGGTTTTTAGGTTTACCACCCCAGCAATGGCCAACCCATACAGGGAACCTGCGGGGCCTTTGATGACATCTACACTGCCTACCGATCCAAAGTCGATATCATCCAAAAGCGTGATTCCTTCAGCATCGGTAATGGGGATGTTGTTGAAATAGACCTTGTAACCCTGTCCGTCGAAGTTGTTGGTCGCTCCTCGAAATCCCACTCCGTTCCCGTAGCCACGGATGTTAAATTGTTGACCGGAAGATACCGCTCTTCGGGTCATGAGCACTCCGGGAACATTGGAGTTGATGGCATCGTCCAAAAAGAGACCGGTACCACGTTTTAACTCGGTTTGGCGCAAACTTACCAGGGATACTGGCTTTTCAACCGCACGCTGGTCGTTGTCTTTTCTACCAACCAGTTGTACTTCGTCCAAAGTGTTTAGTGAAGGAGTGAGTTTTACGGTAAGGGCTTGGCTGCAATCGGCTACCGAGAAACTTTGTGTTTCGTAGCCTACATAGCTGATGGTGACAGTCATTCCTGCTGAACACGATACCGAAAAGGTTCCGTCTTCATTGGTGGAAGTCATGGTATTGTTGTTTGTTTGAATTTTGGCGCCAGCCAATGGGTTGTTATTGGTAGCGTCATAAAGAGTCCCTTGCAGGTTGTCCTGGGCAAAGGCAGTCATTCCTACGCAAATAGCGATTAAGGAGTAGATTATTTTTTTCATTTCAATAAGTTTAGATTCTTGGTTAAGGGTGTGCACAACCGTCTATCCCTTCATTTTGTTGAGGTACGGTGCTTGGTATCATGGGCATACTCGAAAAACGCAATTTCCAGAAAGCGAAGACTTTATGGGATTGAATTAAAAAGGGGGGTTGTGGGATGAAACCTAAAACTTCCTCGAATTTTATGGTAGAAACATCAGTGAAGTGATAAGTAAAAAATTAAACCAAAAAACTATCTATCCCAGCAACCGCCCACTTTTACAATCAACTTAATATGATTAATGACACAAATAGGTCATGTTTTTTATCTGTAAAAGAGATTATTATACATACCATAGGTGTCCCCAATTGAATAAATCATTCGGGAAAATGTTGCGGTATTCGGTATGCTAAACTTCTTGGGGTGGCGGACTGGTGATGTCCAGAATGATGGAATGATAATGGTTGGCGTAGTTGAAAATACAGGTGGAACGATCTTCAAAGACCAAAGGATCCTCCATGTAAGGGGAGTTGGGTATTTTGAAGACCATCTGAGAGAACTTTACAGATAAGGCACTTTCGCTCCGCTGATCTTTGGAATTTTCTTGCTTGTGAAGATACGCCGCAATCAGCGCGTGCTCTTTTTCATCCGGAAGGACGTGGTACACGGTATGGCTTCCATTGTGCTCCGTCCGGACGATATCGTACAATTCTCCTTGAAAGTAAAATTCATTTCGGTCTTTCCACTGCAGGGCCTTGTTGTTGTCAGAGGTGATTTCGATACGCACCAGGTCGGATTCCGAAACGCCTGCTCTGATGCGTTGCTTGACTTCCCTGCGAAGCTGTCGTTGCTCCACTTTTACCAAAAGGTGATACCCGCCTAGGTTAAAGGTGAAAGCCAAGAGCAGGGCAAGCGCGGCAACTTTTTTCAACACATGGTTCTTTAGAAGTGCTGCTAAAGTAGTAAAGAAAGCATAGAATGCAAAGAAATGCCCTTTAATTTGCAGCAAGTTATTTGCCTCATTGGTTGTAGTTTTTCAATTCCTTTCAAAGTGAATTTACATAGGTGCGGTAATGGTCCAAAATGGCCTGCCAACCGTTTCTCTGGAGGTCCATCGGATTTTGAGTCTCTGGTTCAAAGGTTACGGAGACTGCGGTTTCGTTCGCCGAAGGCGAAAATAATACCGTTACCTTTCGTCCATCTGCAATCGTAAAGCTTAGTTTTTTATGCACAACAACCTCGTCGTAGGTAGCCTCAAAGTCGAATCCAAAACTACCGTCCTTGGCTTCCATACGGGCACAATAGCTTCCGCCGATTTGTCAATCGTTTTCCACCTTGGGGCAGTGCCAAGAGGGATCGGCGAAATTCCATTGGGTAATGTGGTGGGGCTGGGTGTAACAGTTCCAAGCTTTTTCAACATCAGTTGCAAGATTGGTTTGTACGGTGATGGTTTGGTTTTCTTTGGATGGGCTCATGAGATTGTTTTTAAGAATTATTCCTTAATCAGGTTTAATTGGTTCGATCAGCTACGGGTAAGCCGTTCGATAAGTGTGGAGTGTTTGGGAAATTGTTTGCTTAAAGTACTGCGCTGCGCCAGTTCAAAATCCTCAAAACTGAACCCAGGGGAAACCGTGCAGCCCAGTAGGGTGTATTGATTGGAATCCCGAACTTCAGCAGCAAACCAGCTGCCACCTGGTACGACAAACTGCGGGGTGGCTTCATCCAACAACGGACTACCAATAAGGTGTTTGGAATACACCCCCGATGGGGTAATGACGTGGAGCAGGAGGGGAGCCCCTTCGTAAAAATGCCATACCTCGTCCTGATGTATGCGGTGAAAGGCCGAAAAATTCTCGGAGGTCAATAAAAAATAGATGCAAGTAGCATAGTTTCTCGCACTCTGATACGGGCCGTCCAAACAGGGGACATCAATGCTTCCGACACTGCGATAGGTTTCCCGAAAGAAACCTCCTTCCGGGTGGGGTTGAAGGTTCAATTGTTGGACCAGTTGGGCAACTTGTGGGTGGTTCATTAAGCGGGTAATTTGAGGTCCAGTATTTTTTGATCTTTTATCACTTCAAAGCCCAATGCCTCGTAAAAACGATGGCTTTCCGCACGTACAACATTACTGCGCACCCTAACGGTCCTACAATGCACGGTTTTTGCCCATGCTATAGCGGTATGGACCAATAGTTTTCCAATGCCTTGGTTGCGGTTGTTCTGGTTCACCACCAAACCTCCGATTTCCACAAAGGGATCGGATTCCAACCGCAGGGAATATACTGCATGAATCCAGCCTAGCACCATCCCGTTTGCTTCGGCCACGAAGCCCTTGTGGTCGGGATTCTTCAAAACAAGGCGAATCCTTTCCTCCATTAGTTGGGGACGGGTGGCGTAGCCCAGTTGTCCGGAGAGTTTGGCAAGGGTTTCGGCATCTTTCAGCAAAACAGGTCTTATGGATAAGTTCATGGAAAGGTATTATATGGTTTCTTTCACTTCCACACCAATACTACAATGCCTGCCAGGACCAGGCCCCCTCCAAGCAGTACTTGGGGTTTTAGGGGTTCTTTCAGCAGTAAAAACGAAAGCGCCAAGGTCACCACAATACTCGCCTTATCGATGGTGGCGACGTAGGTCACCAATCCGTCCTTTAGGGCCCTAAAATAGAAGAGCCAGCTTAAGTATGCGGTCACGCCAGAGGCAACCAGAAACAACACGTGCCTACGGGTAAGGGAGGAAATTTCGGAGAAGGAGTTTCCCAAAAAGGCCGTGAGGAGCACGAGCACAAAAATGATGGCGGTGCGGATGACGAGCCCGAGGTCGGCATTGACGCGTTCCAATCCATACTTGGCAAAAATGGCGGTGACGCCTGCAAAAACCATCGATAAGATGGCATAGGTGATCCAGGATTCCATGGGTTTGTTGTTGGTTTTCATTGAAAGAATACTTTAAGCCTTTACGAACTTGATTAAAACACCATATTTAGTACCTTCTTCTACGGGGAGATTGTGCTCTACTCGATGAGCCCGCCCCTTTTCGGTTACCACTCAATGGGTCAAAGTCACTTTCATAATAGGCATCATAGTCTGCCTCTGATTCGGCTTCGGATTGATCGCTATCCCTTCTGCTGAAATCAACAGCATCCCGATGGTAATCAAAGGAATAAGCCACATCTCCCGAACCTCCCATAATTGCAGGTACTGAAGTGTGCTCGCAGTCGTGTCCGGATCTGTCACATGGTGACCGTTCGGAATACATACTCAAAACCTGAAATTGTTCTGGAGGAAATTCCGCCTGTATCGACTCTAAGAGCATTCGTTCGGAATGGTAGTTATGTCCTCCCTTAATGTATCCTTGATTTTTACGGGTAAGGTAAACAATCTGTCCAGTAGATTTATTGAGTAATTTAACCGTGGCCACATTGGCACCATCGGTCATGGAAGGCTTTAAACGACGCTGTTTCCTAGCATGGCGCGATCTGGAACTGGAACTCCAGTTTACTTGGGTTCGAGTGGTGCCAGAGGGAGGAACGAGTCCATTTTCTTCCATTTGTTCTTGGGTATAACCCCCCAAAATTTCAGGAAGGTACCTTCTTGGGTTTAACCTTCCCAAGGATTCCCATCCCAATAGTTGCAAAGGCTGTTGACTGGTCATTGGGCCCTGTCTTTGTGAATTGTTTTTAGGGGATACTTGCCCGATTTGTTTTGCGCTTTGGACGGCTTGCTGCAGTTTCAATTGGGCCACCGTTTTAGGTCTATTATCCAAAAGGTGCAAGGCATGAGGACGGTTATTTGATTTTTTGGAAAGCCCAAGGGAAATCGATTTTTTTTGGTATTTAGGAGTTTTGTCTGAATGGGAAAACATAGATTGGATAAAATCAATACCTTTTAAAGATACTGTTTTTCTTTGAGTTATTCATTCATTATTACTATGAAGCTTATCTTGTCATTATCGAGTCTAGGATGGATACTGCTATAGCTAATAAGAACGGAACCGAATTGACCAGCGGACTCCCAATCGTGCGGTTGCCCACCAGGAACTCGTACCAATGCACCCCCGCAAACAACAGAAAAAACAACAAGTAGACATATTGGAGCTTCCGGCCTTCCTTTGGATGGAATGCCGACCAAAGCAACAACAGACCAATAGGAGTCACCGCTGCGCCCAGCTCCATAGTGGCATGGATTAGTGCTTTTAAAGCGGAGGACGACCCTGAAACGGCATACTGAGGAAAAACCAATCCTATGAATCCACCAATGGTGAATACCATTCCGAGGATTCCGTAGAGTAGGGATTTAATCAATTCAAATCGGGTCATGGGCTATATATTTTAAAATCCATCGGTATTTCTTTGCTAACTCTTACTTAAGAAGCCAAGCTTCCTGTGTTCCTTTAAAAATTCGATTCAGCCCCTGGCTTTACCCGTTTTACTGAAAGGTATAATCAATTTGAAGGATTCCGGTATTTTCAGTTACTTCGAACGATTGGGACTTCACCACTTCGCTGCCAACAGTTATCGTTAGCTGGGCGCTGTAATCTGTCCAAGAATTTACACCCCCTGTCCCCGACACATAGATTCCGTTTTCCAGATAGGTAAGTTTCAAAAAGGTGCCTGCATCGACACTGGTTTGCGCATAGGTGTTACTGAACGGAAGGCTTTCAACAACCACGGTTTCCGTTTGGTTGTTAAGGGTTAGGGTAATGATCGCCTCACTGTTCCGGGTAGTGGTTACCTCAAATTTGATGTTCACCGTTTTGGGGTATTCGGGATTGGAATCATCCGAAGCACACGAAGATTGAATAAGGCATCCCATCAAAACAAGGCAGCATGCTATGGCTTTCAAAGCTTTATTTTTGGGGTTCATCAACAGGGTCTTTAAGGTTCATTTGTTTCACTTTTTCTCGTTGTTCTGCCAACGTTTTAACGCCATAGGCCTTTCTTTCAGCATCCGATATTTTGGTTGTATCAATTTCCCCAAGCCTCCAAGGCTCGTCTCCCATTTTTTCGTACTGGGTTCCATAGATTTGTGGTTCGCCTTTGCTTAGCAAGTAGCGGTCTGTTGCCGCCGCAAAGAGCCATTTATTGACAGTTGAATCTTTTTCGATGGCCTTTTTCATTAGTTGTACCGCCAACCCGTAATCGGTCGAGTCGGTCCCGTGCTGGAAAATCATGGCGGCATTTTTAAGGTCCTTTCCGGTATTCACTTTTCCAGAATCCAGGAGTTGGCGTACCCTTAGCCTCCGTAAACTGTCGTTTTTGTTAACCACAGACCAATCAATAGGGTTGGTCTTTCGGTCATTTTGGTCGTTTGTATACATTTCAACCAATGCTGCATTATCGAGGGCAACGAACGCCTTTTCGGGTTCGGGCTTGCAACCGAATAACGCTAAAATGGAAAGGATCATTAAGGTCTTTTTCATAGTGTACTTGGCATGGCACACAAAACCCGCGGTATTGCAAAACGATAGGATGGCTGCGATGATTTTGTGGTTTATAAAGTTACAATTTTTCTTTTACCAAAATACGCTGCTTTTGGCTAGCCGTTGTGCCTTGATGCAACTAATATTATTTTATTAATTTAGTTGGAGTATAAATCAGTGTATTCCAAATGGGAAAAAAAATTACATGGAATTCCGAGCGGCTATTAAGTTTATCGGCCATGACCATCAGTTTCGCCACTTTAATCATATTCATTTACCAAACCAACTTAATTAGGAAGCAAAATTATTTATCGATTTTACCGTACCTATCTATTTCTACCTCTGATAATTCTGCGGCCAACTCATTTTCGATTTCCTTGGATAATTATGGGGTGGGCCCAGCAATTATTGAAAGCTCCACAATAAGCTATTTGGGTATAAAAGAAGACTTAAGGGAGTATGACAATGAGCTTTTAAAGTATTTAAAGGCCAAAGCGCCCATTTTAGATAGTATTGCGTCTATTTCTTATTCTACATTGGATAAAGGAGTGGCTATTCCTGCCGGAGAAAAGTATAACATACTCACCATTTTCAACTCAGAAGAAGACTATAAGCTGTACAAACGCATCTTGGAAGATCTTATAGAAAAAGGGCTCTATTTTGAAATAAAATACAAATCCATTCAGGACGAACATTGGGTCATTAGCAATACGTCACAAGGCCCCCTAAAATTAGATTAATAATTACAACCTGAGGGTTTTTGGGCAGTTTTGTTACGGGTTCTTTTGTTTTTTCAGTATTTTAATAATCCTATTGTTGATGATCTCCGACAGGTTCCAATTGTACAGTTTGGGGTCGGTGGTGCTGTAGCATGCCACAACAACGGCATCAATATCCTTATAATACGTTGCAAAACTCTGGTATCCCGGTACCCAACCGGCAGTTTATATTTTTTGGTTAGATAAATGTAAGTAAAAATGTGAGGCTTTTCATTCTATTAACCATCAAAGCACTGCATTATAGCCATCCTAAGTTGTGAGCAGTTTTTTATTCGGTTACATTGAAATTAATTTCTACTACTTTAGATACACTTCCAGGACTAGAACCATCAGAACCAGTAATAATTTCAATTTTTACTAAATCGGAACCAGAAAATCCTTCCTCGGGCTTATAAATATAGACAATTGTCTCGCTTCTATTTAATTCACTTATTTCATAATGTTCAGCCTGTTTTGAAATTTTAACACCTTCTTCATCTCCAAATCCTCCCAAATTATATTGATAGGTTTCCGAATTAGAAATAGTTACATTTTCTGTGGTAACATTTACATCATCGTTGGAACACGAAAAAAGACTAAATGTCAAGATTAAAATTAAAAGTGTTTTTTTCATTATTAAGTTTAAATGTTTAAGAGTTTAAATGCTTAAAGGTTTTTTCCAATTGCCCAACGCCTAACGCCTAACGGCTAA
>DJVA01000041.1 GCA_002440705.1 Flavobacteriaceae bacterium UBA6268
GTGTACTAGCCCATTTTTCTAAACTTAAAATTCTTTCTGGGGATAATTTCAAGTCATTTCGTAATTTTTTTAAAGCCAAATGGAAAGGCGGTTTTCTATGCCCTGCATATACTTTTGATAATGTAAAGGGACAGTTTCCGATAGGCTTTCTAATCTGGGATACAAACATTAAAGAAGAATATAAAGGAATAAATTTAGAAGTGTTCAACGCAAAACGTGATTTGGTTGAAATCAAATTTCTTCACAATTACGATATAGAACAATCTATTAACAAATGGTTGATTGCAACACGAAATAGGCAAAATGAAATCAAAATTGGATTTATGTCATATACAGGTAATGTATTTCAGACAAACAATCAAATTTTCATAAAAAATGATATAAAGAATATGGTAATGCCAAGGGGTTCCTGGATTACTGATAAGAACTTAGTTGAAGCATCTATATATTATTCAGTAAGAAAGGTTGTACCAGCGACTTGGACGAACGACCGTGACCAGTTTTTATTCCCAAAAGATGAATGGCAAACAGATTATGAGTTTCAAAATGATAGTTTAACTTTTACCCTATTCAACAATAATATTTCTGAAAATTTCGGTTTAAACAATTGGATTCCTTTTACCGAACAAGAAGTAAATGCCCAAAATAGATTTGAAAGTCATTTTATGACCGATTTTATAAATGGAAAAATCAAAAATGAAAGTGAAAACAATCTTTTTGGCAACGAAACTTCTCAACCCATAAAAAGAGAATTTTCAGCAGAGGCTAAATCTGTTTTTGATGCAGGTAGAGAACTTTGGAAATACTACCACAGCCAACCAAGTGTAAACGTAAATGCAAGTTTTTATGACATACGTGAATTTTTCCAAGGTAGAAATGAAAAAGGCATAATGAACGGAAGAAGTGATGATGAAACCTATATGGAATTGATTGGTGAATTAAGAAACAAACTGAACTTTTTAGCCGACAAAATAAAACCTAAAATATATGAATACGAATTTTTAAAAGAATAATAACTGCTGGCAACAATGGCTATAAGCAATTGGGGTTTAGGTAGTTAAGTGAAAATAATAAATATTAACAAAGGTCAGTGCAAATCCGAAAAGTTAGGGTGTAAAATCCCCAACTGCTCATAGCCGAGACCGTTGTGTGCAAGCTGAAAAAAATCGAACGTGAAAGAAACAAAGGACAATGAAATAATAATTAAAGAGCACAAAAACGCTTGGAAAAAAGGAGTCCTGAATTTCGATACGAAAAAAATTGATTGGGATTCTAAATTGACTTGGGCAAGTAAAATGCTTAACCCAAAAAGAAAAGCTGAATTTGATTATGCTGGATTAAGCCAAAAAATCGGAAAATCACGACTGACCATTTTCAGACACAACAACCGACTGAATTTACTGTTCGGAAATCAACTGATTGAGTTAAATGAAAAAATAGAATCGGAATTAAAACGAATCGGAACGGACTTACATCTGACTTTAAAACGAGACGGAAAAATAGTGTTTGAAAATAAATATAAACAAATCAAATCTGTGATTCCAATCGAAGAAGACCCAACACCATTTGTAGATGCAGAAGATTTTGACTTACGGATTTTAATTCACAATGTTCTTACAGAAAAGGAAAGAAAAAATAGAATATTTGAAAAAAAGCCAGCACACAACAACGGCTGTAATGCATTAAAAGGTACCGTCGCCATGAGCGTGGTAAAAAGGATAAAATGAATAAACGAAACGGGCAAAAGCCACTGAATAAACTAGTATTCGGTTTAGCTTTCCTGATATTGGGAATCATTGGACTCATAAGCGAGCGGTTAGCTTTATGGCATTCTATTGGATCGATTATTGTTTCAGGCTTATATTTTTTGAATTACTATTATGATTTCAATTTATCAAAGAGTCAAAATTAACGTTAAAAAAATTACCTTTCCAAATATGGCTAACCCTTTAAAACCCCTCATAACCGAATAACGTTGGCGTCCATTCAAAAAATGAAGATAAAAACCTTAACGACCTTATTTGGAATGTTCCTTTTTACCACTTTGATCGCTCAAGATGGTTCTGATATAAAATATGTTGATATAAACGAAATTGACGAGTCTTGTATCCATAAAATTGTTCAGTTAGATTTTTACCACGATTCTTCCAATAGATTTAATTTTAATAATGAAGACAGAAATGATTCCATTGATATTCAACTTGAAAATAAAATAATTAGGTTCAAAGAGCATCGGGTTGATGATGGTTACAACAATTGGTTTTCACAGCAGTATTTAGAATCCATCGATTATATAGAGGGTGCTAAAATTAAAATTCCGATGTGTTTAATTGAGGATGTAACAGCTGACCACATAAAAGTCAAGTTGTTTTTGGAATACAGAGATGAAAACGGAAAAATAGTTAACCGAAACCCTAGCACAACAATCTATAGTTTTCCAAAAAATATAATCACTGAAATATTGCTTAAGAATTAAAAGCACTGGTCAGAATAACTACTAAAAGCATTAAAACAGTCGCCGCCTGGGGATAGCCGGGGACGTTAGCTACAACTTGAACAAACAAAATCGACAGAATATAAATATGGCAACAAATATTTCAAGATTGACTTTAAATGCATCCAAAGAAAAAGTTTGGGATGCTCTAACAAATCCAGAAAAAGTAAAAGCTTGGCAATATGGAAGTGATTTGATAACGGATTGGAATGTTGGAAATGAAATCCGTTTTAAGAACGAATGGGAAGGACAAATTTTTGAACAATGGGGAACGATATTGGAATTTAACCCAAACGAAGGACTAAAATATTCGCTTTTTGCACCAAGACCTGATCTAGAAGACAAACCTGAAAATTATTTCGAGATGGAATACAAACTGACCGAAAAAGAAAACGGAACAGAATTAGAAATAATACAAGAAGACAATCGACCTGGAGCAAAACAAGAGCCGGAACAAGGAGAAGAAAATCCTGCTTTGAAAATGCTGAAAGAGTTGATTGAAAATTGAAAACCAGCAGCTAACATTGAACTAAGCTAAGACCCCATTCAAGGTGCTGCATATCAAAAAATGCGGTATCTTTAAGTGTCCTGTTCATTTTTGAATTAGACGCAAAACAATTAACGATAGGTAGAACCAACCCAACTTGTTTATGAAAGAAAAAAAAGATTGGTCGTTGAATGATGCCGAAACCATGACCAAGAATTTCATCGACCACATTTATGAACATTATTATAAAAGCTATCTCCTAGATTCTACACGCTACGAGCGCATCAACAACTGGCTTTTTACCTCGGTTGCCATTATTGGTTTTCTGGTAACGATCCTGTTGGGCATCAAGGAAATTTTGAAGGGCCAAATTGGCCAAACTGGGGACACCACTTTAACGATTATTGCATTCATCCTACCCTCCTTATCGTCTGTATTGTTGTTGTATTGGACCCAAAAAGGGTATAAAAAAAAGGAAGAGATTCGTGAGGAAGCCCGAATTGAATGCAAGTATTACGTAAATGAAGCCCGAATCCGATTTACACGTGCCAAGGAAAATCCCGAGGAGTTGGAAAAACTCTATCACTGGCTAAACGAAAAGGTGCGGCGGTTACAACAAAATCAGGCGAAAAGCTATTTTTCGGTCCACAACCTGATGGAGCGCTCCAATGAACCCGATTCGTAGCATTAAACACATAAAAATTAGTTATTAAAAAAAGCCAATCCCAATTAGCTATACCCAAAACACCCTAAAATGCGGACCCATATCCGCCCCAACGGGTCCCTCGAAACAAAACCCTGGGGACAAAAAGAGTTTTCCGTATTGGATCCGGATAACAACCTACTCACCTTCGGACAACAAATTAAATGACACGGCCCCACGGTTTCAGTGGATTGTTTTGTAGGGCTTTTTCATTATCTTTGATAGGCACCGTTGTGCCCTAAAAGCGAATTTCATGAAACAATTGATTTTAAGTGCTGCCCTGATGATGACCCTAAGTATGCCGGTTTTTGCACAAAAAAGCGAGACTCCTTCTGATGTCATCGCATCCTTTGAGCAAAAATTCCCCAACACCCAAAAAGTGGAGTGGGCCTTCGACGAGGAAGACAACCTCTGGGAAGCGGAACACGTATTCAATCATACCGAATATACCTCAGCCTTCACCCCAACAGGCGAATGGGTGGAAACCGAAAAGGAACTGAAACGAAAAGACTTACCCCAGGCGGTGCTAACGACCCTCAAATCCGAATTCGACGATTTTGATATTGAAGAGGTGGTATGGATTGAAACCCCCGAGGGCACTTTTTACGAAGTGGAACTGGAACAGGAAGAAAACGGTCGGGAGGCCACCCTGGAGTTAACCCTTACTCCGGAGGGAACCGTCGTAAAAAAAGAATCGGGAGATGATGAGGAGGACGATGAGTAGTTAAACGACCTTGCGGCACCAACACCCACCAGCGAATATTGGGACAAACAAAGGACGATAGGGACCCACAGACCATCAAACAACTTTTTGATCTGTACTACGTTCCTCTTTGCAACTATGCCCTTAAAATGGTGTACAACCGGCATACCGCCGAAGACTTGGTACAGGAGGTGTTTGTACAATTGTTCGAGCGAAAGGACCTTTCACAAATTGAGGCGGTAGAGCGGTACCTAATACGCTGTGTAAAATACAAATGCATCGATCACCTTCGAGGAAAAAAACACCACCAGCTTCTGGATCCCAATAGCCTTGCCGCCAAAGCCACCTACCAACCCAGCGATCTTAATGAGGAATCCATTGAGCCTTTACTGCATTACTATGTTGCCAAATTGCCACCAAAAACCAGGGAAGTGTTTCTGTTGAGTCGGCAACAGCAACTCACTTATCCCGAAATTGCCGAAACCCTCAACATCTCCGTAAAAACCGTGGAAGGGCAAATGGCTAGGGCCCTGCGCCTGCTTCGCGAATTACTGAAAAAACAAGGCTTGTTTTCTTTCCTGTACCAATTTTTTTAATGTCCAGTAGGGGTACCCCCCTTTTTCTTCGACTATAGGGTAAACACAAGTCCGCTACCTTATGGAAGAGCTATACCACATATTATCAAAACATTTTTCCAACAGTACCACTCCGGAAGAAGAAAAGCGAGTACTGGAGTTTAAAACCATGCATTCGGAGGAATACGAATTGTTGCAATTATTCTGGCAAAAGGGTACAGTCGATATTCAACAATTCAATACCTCCGAGGCATGGAAAAAGATCGAAGCCAAAATTAAGAAGCCAACCAAAGTGGTTTCGTTCTATAGAAATTTGCGAAAGATTGCCGCGGTATTGATCGTCATCATCATGAGTACCATAGCCCTTACCTATTATACCCGGCTGCAGCAGCGCGAAGTGGCTTACCTGAATGAAACCGATCAGCCTGTCGAGATACAACTGGCCGATGGCAGCAGCGTTTGGTTGGATCGTGGTGCCTTGCTTACCTACCCCAAGGCATTTAAAGGGAATACCCGGGACGTCACAGTAGCTGGAAAGGCCTTCTTTTCTATCTTCCGCGATACGCTGCATCCCTTTTCCGTACACACGGAAAATGCGGCAGTAACCGTCTTGGGAACTTCCTTCAATGTAAAAACCAATCCCCTAACAACCGAGGTCGTGGTGCAATCGGGCTTGGTGGAAGTGGCTACCGGCGACCAACAAAGCAAGGTAAGAATTGGACAAGGGGAATCGGCCCTGGTGCAAGACCAAGCCGCTGTAAAACTTTCAGCTCCAGACCAAAACTACCTATCCTGGAAAACCGGAAGCTTTAAGTTTTCGAACACACCCTTGGTGGAAGCAGTCGCCGATTTGAACACCTACTACGGCCCTCAGATTCGCATCGACAGTCTGCAAACCTATCCTTGCAACTTGAGTGCGGAATTCAATCAGTTGGAACTTTCCGACGTGCTGTTAATCATTAGCACTTCCTGCGACATCACCATCGAAAAAGAAAACGATACGTATCACCTTCACTAATTATTGAAACCCATGAAAAAGTGGATCATTATTTGCCTGTTGTTCCTGCCAACGCTCCAAGTATTGGCGCAAGAAACGATTGTTCAACAAAGGGTGACCATCGCCTTTGAAAGTGTAACCCTGGAAGAAGCCCTCAACCAGTTGAGTGTGGAGGCTGGAACGCCCATTTCGTTCAATACCCGTTTGAATGGGATGACCGACGAGGTAACCGCACAATTCGACAACGCCACTGTGGGAGAAGTTCTGAATAGCCTCCTGAAGGATAAAAATTTGGACTTTAAGGTCTTGGCAGGGCAAATAACCATCTTAAAAAAAAACAATCCGAATGAACAAGGGGGCAGCATTTCTGGTGTCGTCCTTGATGATGGGAATCAAAGACCCTTGGCATTTGTAAACGTTTCCTTGACGGGCACTTCCTTGGGCGCCATTACGGACGATACAGGCGTTTTTACCATCGAGCACGTACCTCCGGGAAGCTATACGCTTGTTGTTTCCTCATTGGGCTATGGGCAAATCTTTGTGGAAAACATTGTTGTTAGCGATCAACAAAACTATGACGCAGGGACCCTCTACATTCAGGAAACTGCTATTTCCTTGGACGACGTGGTCATTTCGGCTGGGTCATACTCCATCATGGAAAAGGCCAGTACCGCTTCCAGTTTGGTGATGACAGAAGAAAACATTAAAAACATGGCCTTTGCCGAAGACATAACCCGGGCCGTTTCCCGACTTCCCGGAATTTCGGCCAGCGACTACACCAGTAAGTTTGCCATTCGGGGAGGTGAAGCCGATGAGGTGCTTATTTCGGTAGATGGTATGGAACTGTACGAACCCTTTCACCAAAGGGATTATTCGGGAGGGCTGTTCAACATTGTGGACATTGAAACCATTGGAGGGGTCGATTTGATGACGGGGGGTTTTTCAGCCGAATACGGCAACCGCCTCAGTGGAGCCTTCAACATGCGGACCAAGTCTATTAAGGATAACGAAAGCCACACCAAACTCAGTTTAAGTGTATTGAACGCCCAGATCTATTCCGATGGAAAAGCGTTTGACAACAAATTGGAATACATCGTTTCGGCACGAAGGAGCATGCTGGATCAGAGTTTGAAGGTCATTGGCAATGACGAATGGTTTCCCAAATTCTATGATGGCATGTTCAAAATATCCTACCCTCTTAGCGAAAAACACCGCTTGTCGGCCTATTTTTTACACAGTGGGGATAAGGCGTTCATCAACAATTCGCCCGATGGGGATTCCTTCGACCAGTTCGATACCCAATACAACAGCACCTATGGGTGGTTGACGCTCAATTCGACCTATAACGAAAAATTGTTTTCCCGTACCATTGCGTATACGGGCAACATCAACCACCATCGTTCTGGCGGGTACGACAAATACGAACCGTCCGACAAAGGCTCCGTAAGATTGGATGATACCAGGGACTATTCATTTGTAGGCATTAAGCAGGATTGGTCTTGGAAGCAGTCGTCGAAGATCCACTTCAAATTTGGGGTGGAAGCCAAAGCTTTGTGGGCCGATTACCACTACATGAATTCCATTCACGAACTGCGGGTCAATTCGGAAGAGGAAATTTACATGTTCGATCAGGATTTGGACATTGCCATCAAGCCCACTGGAAGTCAGGTTGGCTCCTACCTCACCACCCGGTTCCGCATTTTGCCCAAACTGCTGGCTGAGACTGGTTTGCGGTTCGACTATACCTCCTACACCAACGATCAAAACCTTGCCCCACGGGCCAGTTTGTATTATGCCGTATCGAATAGAACCACACTGCGTGCCGGCTGGGGGTATTATTACCAGTCGCAGTTCATCAACAACCTCGATGTAAATAACGGCAATACCCAATTCAATGCTGCCAAATTGGCCAAACACTATGTGGTGGGTTTGGAACACAAGTTTGACAAATCGATCGATCTACGGGTGGAAGCTTATTATAAAGACTATTCCAATATCAGTCCGTTGTGGCAAAACCTACGCGACCATCTCGAAAATTATCCCGAAGCCCGCAACGACAATGCGCTGGTGGAATTCAATGGAATTACGTCCAAAGGTGTGGAACTATTTCTGAAATACGATGCAGGGAAAAAAATATCCTGGTGGTTCAGTTATGCCCTTGCCAAGGCCACCGACGATATCAAGGACATTCAATACGACGGGTTGTTGATAAAACGCACCGGGAAAGTACCCCGATTGAACGACCAGCGCCATACCATCTATGCCGATGTTAATTACCGCCCAAACAAATCGTGGCATTTTAGCGCCTCTTGGCAATTTTACCATGGTTGGCCCCGAACGGATTACACCTATCGGTATCAGGAAATCGCCCCCGATACCCTACACTTCTATGCGGTTCATGGATTGTTTAACGGAGAGTTGTATCCGGCCTACCACCGATTGGACCTGCGCATCAACAAGTTGTTTGATATCCGCAAAGGGCAAATTACTACCTACCTTCATGTCATTAATGTGTACAATAGGGAGAATCTTAGGAAATTCGACCTGGACACCCGAAACGACAACGAGGAGTATTCCTTGGACGCCAATGGCAATTACGTTCCGTTTTACGATCACAAATATTGGTTGGGTATTTTGCCCGTGTTTGGGGTAAGTTGGGAGTTTTAACTGCCTTAAAAAGGAATCAAAGTGGAATTTTTCTGTTGTAATTCTTTTGAGGAGCCACGTTTAAATTGTGTACCTTTATGGAACATAAATTCCTTCTTCCAGTAAGGTTTGAAGAATTGCTTAAATACCATTCCATGAACTACCACATCACTCCCTTATTGACCCTCTTTGGGCTTTTGGTTTTGTTTTCCTGTAACAATCCTACCCCCACGCCTGAAAAGTACGGAGGCATGATCTTATACACGGTAAGGGACCAAATGGCCAACCAGCCTGTGGAAACCTTGAAACAAATCAGCGATTTGGGCTACCGCAATATTGAAGATGCGGGGTATAAGGACGAGGCGTTTTATGGGATGCAGCCATTGGAATACAAAGCCGTCCTTGACAGTTTGGGATTGGTGCCCATCAGTTCGCACCAAGCCATGATATCCTTTGACAATGTGGACCAAACGATTGCCGATCTCAAATCGGTTGGATTTAAGTATTTGGTTGTTCCCATCCCGCCCATGGGGCAGTTTACGTACGATGTCGAGACCAACAAAATGGGCATGACAGGAGGGTCGGAACTATTAGCTCGAGTATTGGATAGTTTGGGTAAAAAGTGTGTGGATGCCGGCTTGAAACTTTGGTACCACAATCACGACTTCGAGTTTGCACCCGACGAAAATGGCGTAGTGCCCTACAACTATCTTTTAGAACATACCAACCCTAACTATGTGAATTTTGAAATGGATTTGTACTGGATCAACAAGGCGGGTGCCGACCCCCTTACCTACTTTGAAAAATATCCAGGACGCTTCAGGTCTTGGCATGTGAAAGACCTAGATGCCCAAGGACGCTTTGCTCCTGTGGGACAAGGCACCTTGGATTTTGCCAAGTACCTCGCCCAAAAGGACCTAGCGGGCATGGAGTACTACTTTGTGGAACAGGACATGACCTTTGACGGAATGACCCCATTGGAGTCGTTGAAGATTAGTCATGAAGCCATTAAAAAATTGGGATTTCAGTAACAACAGCCCTGGTTTACTAGCTTTATGAAACCCACGCACCTTCTTGCCCACCGTCTTCGAGAAGTTATCCTGAATGGTTACTGGGTGGCCAATACCAACTGCAAGGACCAATTGGAGGGTTTGGACTGGAACCTTGCGACCTCCACACAGCATTCCCGAAACAGCATTGCGGTGTTGGCCCAGCACCTCCATTACTACCTTGCCGGCATCATACAAGTGTTTGAAGATGGTCCTTTGGAAATTAGGGATGCGCATAGTTTTGACTTCCCGCCCATTACCTCACAAGCGCAGTGGGAAGCTTTTCTGAAAAAGTTTTGGGACGATACCGAACGCTTGGCCCAATGCATCGAAGCCCTTCCAGAAGCCCAATTGAATGCTCCCTTTGCCGATGCAAAGTACGGTACCTACCTACGGAACATTGAGGGCATGATCGAGCATGCCTATTACCATTTGGGGCAAATGGTGTTGTTGAAGAAAATGCTGCAGGGCCATCCCTAACATCCTTCTTTTATTGATGTTTTTTTAATCCCTTTGTCAATCAAGGTTTTTAAAAAAAGCGTACCTTAAGGCTCCTAAAAAACCTTATCATGAAAAAACACTTGTTACTTTTTGCACTTCTTTGTGGAAGCCTTGCTTCTTACGCACAGGGTTCGGTGGACGAAATGATTGCCGATTGGGAACGGGCCAAGACCTACACCCTAGAATATTTGGAAGCCATGCCCGAGTCGGGTTACGCCTTGCAACCCACTCCTGAAATCCGTTCCTTTGCGCAACAAATGCTACACCTTACTGATGCCAATTATGGCTTGATGGCGGCAGCCTCCGGCATGGAAAGCCCTGTGGGTTTTGGCGATGTCGAAAAAACCGAAGACCAATCCAAGGAAAATGTCATCAAACTCGTGATGGCTGGGTACGACTATGCCATTGAAACCCTCAAAAAGATGGATCCCGATAACCTAGGTGAAAAGATCATGCTTTTTGGAAAATTTGAAGTTACCCGCGGACAGGCACTGGCCAAATGCTTTGAGCACCAAACACACCACCGTGGGCAATGCACCATTTACTTGCGACTGGCTGGGGTTACACCACCACAGGAAAAACTATTTTAAAAAATGATGAAACGAACATGAAACCCTTCCAAGTGAAGGGTTTTATTTTTCCAACAACTGGCTCAACACATCCAGTTTAGGCGTCAAAATCACTTCAATACGGCGGTTCTTGGCACGTCCTTCCACAGTTTCATTGGACGCTATCGGGGCAAATTCCCCTCGTCCGGCTGCAGTGAGGTTGGTTTTTTCAATCGTCCCATTCTCCAATAAAATGTGCACAATGGCCGTAGCCCTTTTGGTAGAGAGGTCCCAATTGTCGGTAAGGTTCCCGCTTCCCCCGTAAGGGACATTATCGGTATGGCCTTCAATGAGTACGGCAATGTCCGGGTTTTGGGCCAGCACACGACCAAGAGCCACAACAGCCTCACGGCCTCTTGCATTGACGGCCCAACTGCCGCTTTCAAAAAGCAGTTTGTTTTCCATGGACACGTACACCTTACCATTCCTTTGTTCCACCGTAAGCCCTTTGCCCTCAAAATTGGTTAACGCAGCCGAAATGGCATTCTTTAGAGCATCCATCTGGGCATCCTTGGTTGCAATGAGCAATTCCAGTTCTTCAACCCTTTTGGAGCGTGCATTGAGTTGCTTTTGAAGCGCACTCAATCGGTTGGCTTCTGCGGCCAACGCTTTTTCCTTGTCCTCCAATTGTTTCAATAGATCACGGTTTCGGGACAAGTTTTCAGTAAGTGCTGAAGAACTATTGGCCTCCAAGGCATCATAGGACGTCTTCAGACGATCGTAATTGTTTTTAGTTGCGGCCAATTCCATAGCCAAGGCTGTCTTTTCCGAAATAACATCCTCTAGCTCTTTCTGCAGTTTTTCCAAACCTAGGGTATTCGATCCCTTTACAGTGTCCCATTGGGCCATCAAGGATTCGTTTTCAGACTTCAACGCTTCATTTTCTGCTTTGAGGTCTTCATAAATTTTGGAAGAAACGCACGATGTGAGCAAGACGCTGGCACAAAGCGCTGCAAAGATTTTAAGTGTCATGATGAAAGATTCAGGGTGTTTTCAAAATTCCAATTCGACGAGGTGCGGACAATGGTCGCTGTGTTCTGCCTCCGGTAATATAACGGCTCTTTTGATGTTTTCTTGTAGTGGCTGTGCCACCATGTTGTAATCGATACGCCATCCTTTATTATTTGCACGCGAATTGGCTCGATAGCTCCACCAGGTATAATTGTGGGGTTCCTTATTTAAATGACGAAAGCTGTCGATGAACCCACTTTTGATGAACCGATCCAACCATTCTCGTTCGACGGGCAGAAACCCCGAAACGTTGGCATTGCGCACAGGGTCGTGAATGTCGATGGCCTGATGACAAATGTTGTAATCGCCGCAAATGACCAAGTTGGGCAGGTCCTTTTTTAAAGTGTCCACATACGTTTGGAAATCGGCCATATAGGTTAGTTTGTGGTCCAAACGATCCATATTGGTGCCACTGGGCAAATAGAGGCTCATCACCGAGACCTCATCAAAGTCGACCCGTAGGTTACGCCCTTCCGCATCCATGTAACTGATGCCTGTTCCGTACACCACATTTTTGGGAGGTTCCTTGGTGAAGATTGCCACTCCGCTGTAGCCTTTCTTTTCGGCACTGAACCAATAATGATAGGGGTAGCCCGCCGCTTCAATTTCGGCCAGTTCAACTTGGTCTTGGGTTGCCTTGGTTTCCTGGATACAGATTACATCAGGATTGGCGGCTTTAAGCCAGTCGATAAATCCCTTACGCATGGCAGCGCGAATCCCGTTTACATTGTATGAAATGATTTTCACTGGAATGAATTTTAAAACACTAAAATAAATAACCCCGTATATTTATGCACGGGAAATGGGGAAAGGTTTTCACCAAACCATCAACAAAATAAAAATGAGGGGTGGGAGTTTTAATTATGCCCAAGAAACCAAAAAAACATACCCGCATTGTATGAATCGGTACTGTCTGCTATTTTTTTTACTGTGTTCCCTTTACGGCTGGTCACAGGATAGCCTTTCGAACCGAAGGGTCAAACGGCTGCTGGTACAGGATACGGTGGTAGTGGATTCTTTAAGCATCAACCCTTCTTTTTTTGAATTGGTGGATACAAAGGGGAATTCCTTACCAAAGGATTGGTATGAAATTGATTATGCCAACGGGACTTTGCATTTTTCTGAAGCTGCCCTACAGCAATTGGACTCGGTTCAGGTGGCCTACTTGCGCTACCCCCTCTTCCTGACCCGAAAGTATTCCCAACTGGACCCGGGCATTATCGTAGAAAACACCAACAGTGCCTTGGAAAAACTCTATGCCTTGGACCGTAGCAATACCAATACGGTACGTTCACCATTTGAAGGGTTGAATACCCAAGGAAGCATTACCAGGGGCATCACGGTAGGGAACAACCAAAATGCGGTAGTGAACAGCGAACTAGACTTACAAATTACGGGAAGATTGAGCGACAAAGTGTCTATTAGGGCCTCCTTGCAGGATGCCAATATTCCCACGCAAGAAGGGGGGTACTCCCAAAGTCTGGACGAATTTGATCAGATTTTTATTGAATTGTATAGCGACCAATGGAACATCCGTGCTGGAGATGTTGACCTTCAAAATTCGCAAAGCTATTTTGGGCGTTTCACAAAAAAAATTCAGGGCATCTCACTGGCCGGAAGAATACGGCATAAAGATGGTTCCCAAACTTCTGCTTTTATGGCAGGCGGTTTGGTACGGGGCGTCTTTCAACGAAGTCAATTTACAGCAGATGAAGGCAATCAAGGACCGTATAAACTTTCGGGGCCTAATGGCGAATTGTACATTTTGATTGTATCGGGAAGCGAGCGGGTGTATGTGAACGGTTTGTTACTGACCCGTGGGGAAAATGCCGATTATGTGATAGACTACAATGCCGGTGAACTCAAATTTAACCCTACCTTTCCCATCACGGCCAACATGCGCATTACTGTAGAATACCAATTTACCGAACGCAGCTACACACGCTTTATAGGATATGGCGGTGGTGGTTACGAAAGCGAAACCCTATCTTTAGGGGCCTTTGTGTATTCAGAAAGTGACGCCAAAAACCAACCCCTTCAACAGAACCTTAGCGAGGAACAAGTAGCCATACTGGCTGCTGCCGGGGACAATCAAGAGGCCATGACTGCACCTTCGGCCGTTTTGGATACCTATTCGGAAAATAAAATCCTCTATAAAAAAGAGGTAGTGAATGGGGAAGAAGTATTTGTCTTTTCCAACAATCCCGAGGATGAACTCTACAATGTTCGTTTCACCTTGGTAGGTGCTAATCAGGGAGATTACGTTATTAGCACCGAGGGGACCATCAGTCGAATTTTTGAATATACGGCACCCATCAATGGGGTCTCCCAAGGGAATTATGCTCCGGTCATCCGTTTGAATGCCCCTGAGAAATTACAACTAGGAGGACTACAAGGAAGTTACCGTCCTTCCAAAAAAACCACCATAGACTTTGAAATAGCAGGAAGCATCAACGATAAAAACCTTTTTTCAGACATTGACAATAAGGACAACGATGGATTTGCAGGGCGTTTTGCCGTTAAGCAGCAATTACTTCAAACGGCGGATACCCTAAAGATAGTAGCTTTTGGAAGTTTGGACTATTTGGATGAAGACTTCAAGACGGTAGAACGCCTGTACAATATTGAATTCAATCGCGATTGGAATTTGGACGCGCCTGTGGGCAACCAAAGTTTTTTAAGTGGAGGTACTACCATAAGTCATCCTCAATATGGCATAACACAATACGAATACCAACGATTGGAGTACTCCGATCATTTTTTGGGATACAAGCACAACCTGTCGGCACAGCTCGAATTCAAAAAACTACATATCCAATCGTTCAGCAGTTATTTGAGTAGCGAAAGTGATCTTACCAAAACCACTTTTGCACGTTCGTACAATACGGCAACCTATTCATTAAAAAAGGGCTGGGTTGGCGGTAAGTGGCATGGGGAAAATAATGAAGTGAAATCGGTTTCTGGAGACAGTTTAAGCCCCTTGAGCCAACGTTTTCAGCAATATGAAGTCTTTACGGGAATAGGTGACAGTACCCAAGTCTTTGCCGAAGTTGGGTATCGGTATCGGGTAAACGACAGTGTACAGCACAATAAACTATTCCGCGTAAACCATTCCAATGACTATTATTTAAAGTCGAAGCTCGTCCAAAACGAAAATACCCAACTTGCATTATTTGCCAATTACAGGACCTTGCACTTTGAAGATGCCAGCATCGAGGATGAAGAAAACCTGAATACCCGTTTGTTGTACAACCAATCCCTCTGGAACGGAATGGTACGGCTCAATACGGCTTTTGAAACCAACAGTGGGGTGTTGCCCCAACAGGAATATACTTTTGTGAAAGTAGATCAGGGGCAGGGAGTGTATGTTTGGATTGACTACAACAACAATGAAGTTCAGGAATTGAACGAGTTTGAAGTGGCACAGTTTCAGGATCAGGCCGAGTACATTAAGGTATTACTCCCCAACCAAGTATTCGTGAGGATCCGCAACAATAAATTCAGCCAAATCCTTACCCTGAATCCGCAGGAGTGGATCAATGCATCGGGTTTTAGAAAGCTACTTTCCGTTTTTTACAACCAAACCTCTTTCAGCATCGATCGGAAAATCCGAAGGACCGCTGGATTTACTACCATCAACCCATTCGAGGACGGTGGCGAAGATGCCTTGGGCCTTAACCTCAATTTCAAGAATGTATTGTTCTTCAATCGCGGGAAACAGCACTATACAACCAGTTACACTTATGTTTCGAGCTTGGGAAACACTTTGCTCAGCTTGGGACTTCAGGAAAACATGCTCCAAAACCACCAGCTTAATTTTACCCATCAATTTTTGAACGATTGGATTGCAAATTTGAAGGGGGGCATCGGCAATAACGAGAGTTTTTCAGAAAATTTTGAAAACCGCAATTTCAAGCTCGACAACTATACCATCAACCCAAAGCTCTCCTACCTGTTGAATCGCCAAACCCGATTTGATGTGTTTTATCAATTCATGAATGAAGAAAACGCCTTAGGCGATAGGGAGCAATTGGTTCAGCAAAAAGTAGGGACCTCTTTTGCCTACAATAATGTGGAAAAGCTTTCCATTTCGGGTGAGTTCAATTACATCGACAACCAATTTGAAGGAAGTGCCTTTTCTCCAGTGGCCTATACCATGTTGGAAGGATTGCAGCCCGGGACCAATTTCACATGGAGTTTGTTATTTCAAAAACGCATTACCAAATACCTGGATGCCAACCTTAGTTATTTAGGCAGAAAAAGCGAAAGCAGCAAAACCATCCATACCGGCACCATCCAGTTGAAAGCTTTCTTCTAACAAAAAAGCGGGCCAAGGCCCGCTTTTTTAATACTGATTCCAATCGTCTTAATTCACAATAATCTTTGCAGACTTAAACGTATTGGTTTCTTTGCTTCCCATTTTGATGAGGTATACTCCCGAGGCAGCATACGACATATCCAAATGGTAGTTAAAACGATCGCCTTCTTTTTCGAGGTCGTTATAGGCAAGCAAACGACCCGTAATATCGTAAATGGCAATATTGGCCACGCCATCAAAACTGGTTACCAAAGAAATATCGAATTGTTTGTTTGGAAGGGTGGTTACCACCAAATCAGCTTCTGAAATAGCCAAATCATCGACTCCCAGAACACCATCGATAGTTACCGTGTAATCGTGAGTGGTTCCGTATTGCATGGAATTACAAGGATCGTTCAAATCACCTGAAAAATCGGTATCCCCACAACGAATTCGCAACCTTCTATCTCCTGAAGTAACACCAGCAGGAACGGTAAATGGAATGCTTACATCCGTGTTGTTAGGCATCACTACTACGTCAGCAAAAAGTTGCTCGCTGGCTTCAAAAGTTCCATCATTGTCAAAATCGATCCACATAGAGGCCAACTCGGTAGGTGTGTCATAACCCGTTTGAACAGTAAGGGTATACGAAGTATCATCTTCCAAAGTAGTACTCATGGAGGTGAAATCTTCATATCCAGAACCACAAGGGATGGGGTCGTTGGTGATGGTTTCCAAGACAAATTTGGTAATTCCATCCCCAAAGGTACAATCACTTGGAGGTTGGCAATATACCAATCCATTGGTTACGGTTTTGGTGGCATCGTCATTGCTTGGATCCGTATCGCCGGAAAGGTTGGTTTGCGAAGTAATGACATAGTCGCCGGGAGCAGACAAATCTGCTTGGGTTGCAAACGTAAAGGATTCGGTAGTACCAGCTGAAATGGTTCCGCTGTAGGTTTCCACTACAGGAGTTCCACCATCAATGGCATACTGTACCTCTGGGTCAGTAATGTCGTTGATACCAAAGTTACGGATGCTAATGGTAATGTCTTCGGCATTGGTCAACACTCCATTGGTAGGTTCGTCAATACTGGTAACACCAATATCATCAACTGTGGTATTGGGTGCCAATTGGAACACCCCAACAACTCCTTTACGGCCACTGTTCATGTATTCGTCAATGAACCAGAAAGTAGCATCATCGTTGGGATCGATATCTATTTTACTGTAATCTCCGTAACGAGTTCCTGGAATGTTTGCATTACCATTGGCAATAAGCTCTTCGGTAACAGTCATGGTTCCAAGTGGGTCTCCATCAAAGCGACCAGTATAGTAGGAGCTTACGCGAATCGTAGTTGGAGTAGTTGGTCCCGACATGGAGGTATAACCCATTCCAATGTTTCCATTGCCATCCATGATCAAGCTGGCGTGCCAAGCGTGTCTTCCATCAGGAGCGGTATAGGTTCCTTCTTGGTAAAGAGTCCAGGGTTGGTTATCGGCACTTTGACGGAATTCCATCCAACGAACCCCTGCCAACTCCCCTGCAGTAGCATCGGTATCGACCACAAAGTTGAATACGGCCGAGTTGTGTCCGGCAAACTTGCGGAATTGTGCTTGGTTCATGATGGTTTGTTGCAGCGCATCAATAGAAGAACCTCCACCTGGTTGGGTAAGGTTCACAAAACTTCCACCGTCAAAAACCCCAATAAACGGAGTGACTGGAATTTCAGTAGCAGCAGACATCACGGAGTTTCCTGGGACTGCCCAATCGACATCCAAAGTCCAGTATTTTACATGGTCTGTGGCTATCCCCGAAAAGGCATCATCCTGTAGGAATACAAAAGTGGCACCACCCGCAGCAGGCATATTGCCATCGCTTACGTTTAAGACTTGAGGGCTATAAAACCCACCGGGACCAACGACCAATCCTGGGAGTGGAAATGCTTGAACTCCAGCCGAATTTCCGAGAAGCATCTCATCACGTTCCATGGCCCATGCTTTGTTTGCACCACCGTTATTTGCCGTAAGGTAATAGCCATCACTCCATACGGAAAGTTTTTGGTAATCCTGAATGGCTCCAATGTTGTACACATTCCATCCATCATTGATGGGGTCGGGACCATCTGATACCGCAATTTGTGCTCCCGAACCGAGGAAAGAAACCACCCAACGGTCGGCTGCATTGTCGTAGGACACAGTCAAGTCGCAGCAACCTCCTGTAGGGAAGATTGCTGGGTTGGGAGATGTTTGTCCTAACAACTGATTCCCACTTTTGTCATAAATAGTAAAGCCCGTATTGAAAACCACAAATAAGTGGTTAGGGCCAACAGCAATATCAGGATCAGTGGGCATTGAACCAGATGAATAAGCATCAAAAACCAAGCTAGGCGGCATCACTCTAAAGCTTTGCTCCATTTCATTACGATTGCGGACAAAATAATCGTCTTCCGTTTGCTTATCCTTGCCAATGATAACTTTCGAGCTGTTAACACGGCCGTCTTGCATTTCTTCATCGTTAACAGTAGCAGGTAAGAGTTCATTCCACCTTGAGGCCATGGAAGAAACGTGCACAGGAGTTACAGTTCCAACATAGTCTGCTTTAGTGGGTACATTAGGTACTACTTTTTGCCCATACATGGTAAGGGCAGCAGTCAAAAAAAGCACCGTTAAAAAATAGTTTTTAAGTTTCATTAGAAATAATTTTAGTGAAATAGTTTTTGGGTTAATTTTTTTTAGACTCTAAAAATACTACGATTGATTGAAAAATCAATCAACTTTTGCAAAGAATCTTGAATATTATAAGTTTGATTTTAAAGATTTTGTAGTTTTTTTTCAATGATTCCTTCTTTGGAATTACAGCTGAAATCGCCATTAGAATTATGGGAGTTGTTGCGGAATGGCACATTTGTTGTATTTTAACGCTTAGAAACCAAACTTTTAAAATATGAAAACACTAACACTTGCTACAATCCTACTTTTTGCTGTGGGTTGCTCCAGCACTAAAAATACCGCAGATACCATGGATGAATCCAAAAAAGCTGAAGCCATGAATCAAAAAATGATGGAAGCCGGTTTTTTGAAAGGCACTGTCGTTGCAGAAGAATCAGAGTCCAATTGCCCCTATACCATTAAGGTAGAGGCCGAAACCACTTACTACTTGGACCCTGTTAATTTGGATGAAACATTCCAGAAGGACGGTGAAAAAATTTGGTTTACTTTCAGAGGGCTGCGCATGATGAATCGATGTGACAAAGCCAGTCCAATCAATATAGAAGCCATACAAAAAAGAGCGGAATAAGCCGCTCTTTTTTTATGACAACCAATTTTTATAAGAAATACTGTCCTGCATTTTTTTTCCGAGGTCTTTCATGGAAATTCGTTCCTGCAGCATGGTATCCCGATTGCGTAGGGTAACCGTCCCGTCTTCCTTGGTTTGGTGATCCACGGTGATGCAATAGGGCGTTCCAGCAGCATCTTGCCTTCGGTAACGTCTGCCCACCGCATCTTTTTCGTCATAGACCACATTAAAGTCCCATTGGAGGTTGGTTACAATTTCCTGTGCAATTTCAGGAAGCCCATCCTTTTTCAGCAAAGGCAAGACTGCAGCTTTAACAGGAGCAAGGATAAAAGGCAACTTCAAAACGGTACGTTCGCTCCCATCCTCTAAGGTTTCTTCCTGAAGTGAATGACTCAATACGGCTAGGAACATACGATCTAGCCCAATAGAGGTTTCCACAACATAAGGCACATAGCTCTCGTTAAGCTCTGGATCGAAGTAATGCAGTTTTCGTCCCGAATACTGTTCGTGCTGACTTAGATCGAAATCGGTTCGCGAATGGATTCCTTCCAATTCCTTGAAACCGAATGGAAAGTTAAATTCGATGTCACAAGCTGCGTTGGCATAATGGGCTAACTTTTCATGATCGTGAAAACGGTAGTTCTCACTGCCCATGCCCATGGAGAGGTGCCATTTCAATCGGGTTTCTTTCCAGTATTCATACCATTTCATTTCTTCTCCGGGCCGAACGAAAAATTGCATCTCCATCTGTTCAAATTCCCGCATTCGGAAAATAAATTGTCGTGCCACGATTTCATTTCGGAAGGCTTTTCCGGTCTGGGCAATTCCAAAGGGAATTTTCATTCTTCCTGTTTTCTGTACATTGAGAAAATTCACAAAAATTCCTTGGGCCGTTTCCGGGCGCAAATAAAGATCTGTTGCAGATTCGGCAGAAGCCCCCAACTTGGTTCCGAACATCAAATTGAATTGCCGTACATCCGTCCAGTTTTTGGAGCCAGTGTCGGGATCGGCAATGCCCAGTTCCTCTATCAGTGCTTTGACGTCGGTCAAATTTTCGGTTTCCAGGGACTTGGCCATGCGATTCAGAATGGCTTGTTTTTCTTCCCGGTATCGCAACACCCGCTCATTGGTGGTAACAAATTGTTGTTCGTCAAAGGTATCGCCAAAGCGCTTTTTGGCTTTCTCGATTTCCTTTTGTGCTTTTTGTTCCAGCTTCTCCGCATGATCTTCAATCAATACGTCGGCGCGGTATCGTTTTTTGGAATCTTTGTTATCTATCAATGGGTCATTGAAAGCATCCACGTGTCCAGAAGCTTTCCAGGTGGTGGGGTGCATAAGGATGGCCGCATCAATCCCTACAATGTTTTGATGCAAATACACCATACTGCGCCACCAATATTCACGAATGTTCTTTTTGAGTTCTACTCCATTTTGCGCATAATCATACACCGCGCTGAGTCCGTCATAAATTTCACTGGACGCAAAAATGTACCCATACTCTTTGGCATGGGACACCACTTTCTTGAAAATATCTTCACTATTTGCCATGGCGCAAAAATAAAAAAACCGCTACGATAACGCAGCGGTTTTCCTTTTTTAAACTGAAAAACTATTTCAAATCCATGGTGGTACTGGCTACTTGCGTTGGCCCGTCAAACACATTGATGGTATATCGCCCTTCAATGAGGTCTTCCTCGGCAGCATCTACCAGAACGCATACATCCAATTCTTCTTGCTCGTAGAACACTTTGGTAGTGGTGCTGTAATTTAAGGTTCCCGATTCAAATTCGATGGTAGACCTATCACCCAGTAGGTTATTTTTGGGGTTGATTACCTGCACGAACAACAAACGGTCTCCTTTTTGAGCGACAATGTTTGGGGTTAATGTAAAACAGGTTCGCACTTTATCGGCACGGCTGGCTCGACGGGTGTCTACAATTTTACCATTGTTCCTTACAATAACAGCTTCTCCACGCAAATCGATAGCCTTTACCACCGATCCTTTTTTGATGGTTTCTGCCATAGCCAAATTTTCTTGGCTTACCGAATCGACTACTTTAATGGTTTCCCCAATAATGGTCTTGGCGCTGTCCACCTGTACAGCCAACATTCTGTTGGATTGGATCAAACTATCGGCACGGGCAAATAGCATTTTGCGCTCGTCTTTCAATCGGCCAATTTCCACTTTGTACCTTTTAATGAGGTCAACATTAGCTTCAGCAGTTTTAACGGAGTCTAAAAGCACTTCTATCCGCTCTCTGGCCGCTAAAAGATCCTTGTCCTTAAGTTCATTGTCTTTGATTACCTCATCGTAATTAGCGATGAGTTCCTGAAGTTCATTTTCGATGTCGGCTTTTTGGTTTTCAAGGCCTGTTACTGTATTTTTGCTATCGTTATACAACGATACGGTATAGACTCCCAAGGCAATTAACAAGGCCGTTAATACACCAATAAGCACTTTAAATTTTGAATTGCTACTTTCTTTGTTCATGGTAATGTAGTGTTAGGTTTATGCAGCAAATGTAGAAAATGCACTCTTTACCAAACGTTTACGAAATGGTAAAAATATTTAAAATATGTTAAATGTACTGGAGCTCTTATTCCCTAAATGTTGTTTGGGTTGTGGAAAAAAACTGTTGCAGCGGGAGTCGCTGCTTTGCACCCAATGCCGCCACGAAATGCCCTTGGCTTGTTTCCACAGGACGGGAGACCCTTCCTTAAAGAATAGGTTTTATGGCAGATTCCCCCTTGAAAATGCGACGGCTTTGACGTATTTCAGTAAAAAAGGAATTACGCAAGAATTGCTCCACAACCTTAAATACCGCGGGCACCAAGAACTTTCCCATTTCTTCGGAAAATGGCTTGGGGCAGAACTGGCCCAGTTGCCCGAATACCAAAATGTTGAAATGGTGATCCCGGTTCCATTGCACAGAAAAAGGCTTCTGAAGCGGGGGTACAATCAGGTAAGTGGTTTTGGAAAAGAACTTGCCGTGAGTTTGGGAATCCCCTTTCGGGAAGACATCCTGGTAAAAGAATTAGCCGCTTCGACACAGGTTTTCAAAAAAAGAGTGAATCGTTTCAATGACCAAAACAATTTCTCGCTGAGATATCCAGATGCCATCTCGAAAAGACACTTGTTATTGGTAGACGACATCACTACCACCGGGGCAACCTTGGAACAATGTGCCTTAGCACTTCTAAAGGCTCCCGAGGTAAAACTTAGTATTGCCACAATAGCAGTTGCCTAACAAAGATTCGTTATTTTTATGGCGTGAAAATGAGCATCAGATATGTCATCCTTGTATTTTTGGGCATCCTGCTCTTTTCCAACTGTGCCAAAAAGGGCAGTCCCAGTGGTGGTCCAAAGGATACCATTCCCCCCATCATCTTAAAAAGTGACCCCGAAAATTTCAGCATTCACTTTTCCGAAAATGAAATCCGTATTTATTTTGATGAATTCATCAAACTCAAGGACCTTCAACAAAACCTAATCGTTTCACCACCCCTTACCTATCAGCCCATCATAACACCCACCTCATCGGCTAAAATGCTTAAGATTCGTATTTTGGATACCCTTGCCCCCAACACTACCTATGTGTTCAATTTTGGGAAGAGCATTGTAGACAACAATGAAGAAAATGAATTTGATTACTTTACCTACGTGTTTTCAACGGGTAATTACATTGACAGCCTAAAGTTGAAAGGTACTGTTGAAGATATCCTACAACCATTGCCCGAGCTTAAAACAACGGTCATGCTCTATGAAGTTACCGAAGATTATAACGACTCCATCATTTACGCCCAAAAACCTAAGTACATCACTACCACCAGGGACAAAGATTCCCATTTTGAGCTCACCAACCTTAAGGCAGGCACCTATTCCTTAATTGCATTACAGGAAAGCACTTCCAATTATACGTTTGACCCCAAAAAAGACAAGATTGCTTTCTTGAAGGCTTTTGTGAAATTGCCTACCGACAGTACTTTTGACTTGAAACTGTTTCAAGAACTCCCTGATTACAAAATGATGCGAGCCAACCATGAAAGCAAGAATAAAATTACTTTTGGATTTGAAGGCAACATTGATTCCCTGAAGATAAGACCTCTATTCGAACTTCCTGAAGGATACGAATCCAGGATTTATCGGGATCCAAAAAAAGACTCCTTGAATTATTGGTTCAAGCCTGCGTTTGATCCCGAAACAACCGACACGTTGACCTTCGCCGCCGAAAAGCGACATCAATTAGATATCCTTCTGGTAAAAGTCCGTGATTTGTACGTAGACTCCCTAAAGATAAGCACTTTGGGCAGTTCTACGCTTATCCCTAGGGATAGCATCAAGTTTCAAGCAAATACACCGCTGGTGGCTATTCGTCCTGAAATGTTTTCCATTATAAATCAGGATTCTGTCTCCATTCTTCCTAAAGTTTTTTTGGATACCCTTAGGACTGAAGTAGCCTTGTTTTTTGAGAAAAAAGACGAACAAGCCTATAGGGTGTTGGTATTACCCGAAGCCATCCGTGACTTCTTTGAACAAACCAACGATACCTTACAATATACTTTCCGTACCAAACCGCTTTCCGATTATGGAACCCTAAACCTTGTTTTGAATAACCTCAGGGAATTTCCAGTTATGGTTGAATTGGTTGATGAAAAATTGACCGTAGTAGCTTCCGAATATTTAACCCAGAACAAAACCGTTTATTTTGATTACCTCAACCCAGGAAAATATTGGGTCCGCATAGTGTATGACGCCAATGGCAATCGTAAATGGGATACTGGTAATTACTTGAAAAAAACGCAGCCCGAGACCATAGTGTACCTTCCCAAGCAAATTGAAATGCGTCCCAATTGGAGCATGAACGAAGAATTCAATCTAGAGTAAAACCATCCCTATCATTCAAAAACTGAAGTTGAGCACGCTGTTCCAACATACGGGATTTTGAAAGCGTAACGGTCTCCGTAAATTCCCCATCAAAATTTTCATGGGTCAGCCTTCCTCCCAATACACCATAAACCGCACTATGCCCTACATAATCATGCCCATTACCATCCGTACCTATCCTATTGACCCCTACACAATAGGCCATGTTCTCTATGGCACGGGCTTTAAGAAGCACATCCCAAGCCATGGTCCGCTTTTCAGGCCAGTTGGCTACATAGAGTAAAAGATCGTAATCATCGGTGTTTCGCGACCAAACGGGAAAACGTAGGTCGTAACAAATCAAGGGCATGATGCGCCAACCCTTGTAATCCACCAATAATTTTTTTGTTCCTGCAGTGTAAATCTTGTCTTCACCAGCCAAGGTAAAGGTGTGGCGTTTATCGTAGTAATGTAACGTACTTGACCCTTCTACCCAAAGCACCCTATTGTAGAAATTTCCAGCTTCCTCAATAATAATGCTTCCCACCAATGCTGCCTTCGTTTTATTGGATTGTTCCTGCATCCAACTCAAGGTAGGGCCGATCATGGGTTCGGCAAGGGTTTGGGCATTCATGGAAAACCCAGTTGTAAACATTTCAGGAAGTATCATTACATCTGTCGGTTCAGGAATGCTTTGAATTTTTTCAGCAAAGAGCTTTCTATTGGCCTCAGGGTTTTCCCAATAAAGGTTGGATTGAATGAGGGTGATGTTCAATAAGTCGTTCATCCTTGAAGTAATTTCAGAATTTCGGCATTTCCCTGCATTTTGGCATGGTAAAGGGCAGTATTCCCATTACCGTCCTGGAGGTTGGGATTGGCACCATATTGCATTAAAAGATTTACCAAGTTGGTTTTACCAAACAGTACGGCAAACATTAAGGCTGAAGACCCATTGAAATTTGTTTTATTGGGATCTGCTCCAGCATCCAAAAGTAGTTGTGCAATAGCTTCAAACCCTTTGAAGCATACCCCCATCAAAGCCGTGTTTCCAACAGCATCTTGGGCATCTATATCTTGTGGATGGCCCAGAATGGCTGTTGTTACCTCTTCGGAACCATAATACGTTGCCAATAATAAAGGGCTGGAACCCCTTCCATCTTTTTCATGTACCCATTCAGGATGTGTCTGCAATAACTTGCCCACGGTTTTTACATCTTGGTTTCGTATGGCATTGAACAAAGCCTCTGTCATGTGATGATTATTAAAAAGGCGGAATGGTTAAAGGTACCATTCCGCCGTCATTTCTGCAATAGTTCGATTGGGATTATGCTAGGTCAAAACGATCGAGCTCCATAACCTTGGTCCAAGCCGAAACAAAATCAGTTACAAATTGCTCTTTACCATCTTCACTGGCGTATACTTCTGCCAGGGAACGCAGCACCGAATTGGAGCCAAAGACCAAGTCCACACGGGTTCCCGTCCACCTAACCTTGCCCGAATTACGGTCGCGACCTTCGTAAACGGTTTTATCGGCATCAACAGCTTTCCATTCGGTCCCCATATCCAATAAGTTTATGAAGAAATCATTGCTCAACGTACCAGGCTTGTCCGTAAAAACACCATGTTTTGCACCTCCAAAATTGGCATCCAAAACACGCATTCCCCCAATAAGGGCGGTCATTTCGGGAGCAGTTAGGGTAAGCAATTGCGCTTTATCAATCAATAAGTGCTCGGCAGGGATGCTGTACTTGGCCTTGCTGTAATTACGGAAGCCATCGGCATAGGGTTCCAAGTAGTTAACCGATGCTACATCTGTTTGATCTTGGCGGGCATCGTTACGCCCAGGGGTGAAGGGGGCATCTATCGATATTCCTGCATCTTTAGCTGCCTTTTCAATGGCAGCGCTTCCTCCAAGAACAATCATATCGGCCAAGGATATTTTTTTTCCGTCCGAGGATTTGTTGTTAAAGTTATTCTTAATTCCCTCAAGAACCTTGATTGTATTTCCGGTTCCTTGATTTACTTCCCAACCTTTCATAGGTTCCAGATTGATGCGTGCCCCATTGGCACCCCCGCGCTTATCGCCTCCTCGGAAGGTCGATGCCGAAGCCCAAGCAGTATAAACCAACTCGGAGATGGAAAGACCTGATGCCAGTACTTCTTGCTTTAAGGCTTTTACATCGCTGTAATCCACCAGTTGGTAGTCCACTGCAGGAATTGGATCTTGCCAAATCAATTCCTCTTCGGGTACTTCAGGGCCCAAATAGCGTGAAACCGGGCCCATATCACGGTGGGTTAATTTAAACCATGCACGGGCATAGGCATCGGCAAATGCTTCGGGGTTATTCAAAAACTTTCTGGAAATTTTTTCATATTCAGGATCAAAACGCAGGGACAAGTCGGTTGTTAACATGGTAGGTTTCCTATTAGGCCCTCCAAAAGGATCGGGGATAATGGCCTCGGCATCTTTCGCAACCCATTGATGGGCTCCAGCAGGACTTTTAGTTAATTCCCATTCGTAACCAAACAGAAATTTGAAAAAGTCGTTGCTCCATTTTACGGGAGTACTGGTCCATACCACTTCCAAACCGGAAGTGATAGCATCCCCAGCTTTTCCTGAACCATATTTACTGGACCATCCAAAGCCTTGTAATTCCAAATCAGCAGCCTCTGGGTCGTCGCCCACTAAAGCCACATCACCAGCGCCGTGGGTTTTACCAATGGTATGCCCCCCTGCAATCAGGGCAACGGTTTCTTCATCGTTCATGGCCATTCGGAGAAAGGTTTCCCGGATGTCGTGCGCAGCAGCCACAGGATCGGGGTTGCCGTCAGGCCCTTCCGGATTTACATAA
This sequence comes from Flavobacteriaceae bacterium UBA6268, assembly GCA_002440705.1. Classification (GTDB taxonomy): domain Bacteria; phylum Bacteroidota; class Bacteroidia; order Flavobacteriales; family Flavobacteriaceae; genus DJVA01. The sequence goes on from DJVA01000041.1 coordinate 27,089, forward strand.
ATCAATCCCATCTGCACGGCAGCCAATGGGTCTTCCAAGTCACGCTCTCCTTTTTTACTGTGTGAATACCTACTGTCTGGCGTATCACTCAATGCCAACCATTCGTTTTCGTTCCCCCAGTATACGTCCAAATCGGGTTCCCAAACATCTTCCCTTCCCCCGGCAAAACCGAACGTTTGGAAACCACAAGATTCCAAAGCGACATTTCCTGCAAGGATCATCAAGTCGGCCCAAGAAATTTTTTGGCCGTATTTTTGTTTAATCGGCCAAAGCAACCGACGGGCTTTATCTAAACTAACATTATCGGGCCAGGAGTTCAATGGGGCAAAACGCTGCTGTCCACGACCGCCCCCACCACGTCCGTCACCCGAACGATACGTTCCTGCACTATGCCATGCCATACGAATAAACAAACCGGCATAGCTTCCGTAATCGGCTGGCCACCAATCTTGCGAATCGGTCATTAAATGCAAAAGGTCCTTTTTAAGTCCGGTATAATCCAATTTTTTGAATTCTTTTGCATAATTGAACTGATTCCCAAGAGGATTGGATTTTTCGGAATGCTGGCTCAGCAGTTCGAGATTCAATTGATTGGGCCACCAATCGCGGTTGGTGGTTCCGCCTCCAGCAGCATTGTTCAAATATGGGCATTTACTGCTATCGTTAACGTCGTAGGCATGATTGTGATCCATGATGAAGTAGTTTTTTTATTGATTTTCAATACTTCATAAAGTTAGTCCATATTGAAGATTTACCCCAATAATTTCAATTGTAAGTTCATATCAATAGATTGATAATTTCTATAGCTAAATAAAATCTTGATAAAGTATTTAAATACTTTTCAAAATGGTTGCTGCCTGCTCCAAAGTCTCATTCGTTTTGGCAAAACAAATTCGAAGCAGTTTAAAATCTTCTTGATTTTTGTTGAAAACCGAAGTGGGAATGGTGGCCAGCTTGAAATGCTTGGTCAATCGTTCGGCAAAAGCCACATCGCCTTCCGAGGTAATTTCCGAATAGTCCAACAATTGAAAATAGGTTCCTTTGGAGGGATGGTATTTAAATCGGGAATGCTTGATCGATTCCAAAAAATAATCGCGCTTTTCCTCATAAAAAGCAGACAATCCCAGATAATGGTTTGGGTTTTCCAAGTAACTTGCCAACCCTTTTTGTACCGGATGGTTCACACAAAAAACATTGTACTGGTGTACTTTTTGAAATTCTTTCATCAATGGTTTCGGGGCCAAACAGTAGCCCATTTTCCAGCCAGTATTGTGGAAAGTCTTTCCAAAGGAAGCCGTAATAAAGGAATGTTTCGCTAACTCCTCATAGCTTGCAGCACTTTGATGTGTAGCACCGTCAAAAACAATGTGCTCATAGACTTCATCACTTATAACCAATAGGTCGTGTTTCACTACCAAAATCTGCAATTGCAGCATATCTTCTTCCGTAAATAACATTCCACTGGGGTTGTGTGGCGTGTTGAAGATGATCATTTTGGTTTTAGTAGTAATGCTCTTGGCCACTTCGTCCCAATCAGGTCGAAACAAAGGGGGACAGAGTTGTATGGGCTTGGAAATTCCGCCAAAAAGACGGATGGCAGGTTCGTAACAATCATACGCCGGGGTGAAAATAATTACTTCGTCCCTTTGACATATGGTAGCTGCAATGGCCGTAAAGATAGCCTGTGTAGCCCCAGCTGTAACCGTAACTTCAGAAGCAACGTCATATCTTTTTCCATACAGACTTTGGGTTTTTTCCACAATGCGTTCCCGCAATCCTAAATCGCCCTGCATGGGTGCATATTGATTGTACCCATCACGCATGGCCTTGGCAACGGCTTCCAGCAATACAGGATCACTCGGAAAATTGGGGAAGCCTTGGGAGAGGTTTAAGGCACCATGATCGGCTGCCATTTTACTCATTACGGTGAAAATAGTGGTTTGTTGGTTGGGAAGCTTGGAGCGTTCAATCATAACGTTTAGGATAGGTTTCGATATACATTAGAACATCGTTGACACATGTGGATAAATTGTTCTTTATTTCCTGTACCCAAAAGCGAAATACTGTGTACCCCATTTCCTGAAGTTGCTGGTTCACTTCCCGATCGCGTTGCATGTTCCTTTCAATTTTCGGAATCCAGAAATTGCGGTTGGTCTTGAATCCCTGCTTTTTCTCGTCCCATTGATACCCGTGCCAAAATTCCCCATCCACAAAAATGGCTAATTGGTATTTTTGAATGGCTATGTCTGGCCTACCGGGAAGTTTTTTGTTATTGATTCGGAATCGTATTCCCCTAGCCCATAAAGCTTTCCGCAGCAGCAACTCGGGCCTAGAATTTTTCCCGCGGATCTTGCTCATTATTTTAGAGCGTTTCTTTGTGGTGTAAAATCCAGCTTCTTCGCTAAAACGTGGGACTATAATTTTGGGCTCTTTGTACATCCTCCCTAAAGTAGGAAGAATTTTGTGCACTAAAAAATCCCGAGTTTGAACTCGGGATGTTTATTCGTTTTTGGTGGTTAGCCCTTTAATGATGCCGACAAATATTCGCGGTTCATACGAGCTATGTTCTCCAAGGAAATCCCTTTCGGGCATTCCACTTCACAGGCACCCGTATTGGTACAGTTCCCAAAACCTTCTTTGTCCATTTGTTCTACCATGTTCAATACCCTGATGGTTGCTTCGACTCTTCCTTGCGGCAATAGGGCAAACTGACTCACCTTGGCAGAAGTAAACAACATGGCACTGGCATTTTTACAGGCGGCCACACAAGCACCACAACCAATACAAGTCGCCGCGTTAAAGGCTTCATCGGCGGCGTCCTTTTCTATAGGAATGGTATTGGCATCTATCGTATTCCCCGAAGTATTGACCGAAATGTAGCCTCCAGCTTGTTGGATACGGTCGAAAGCGCTGCGATCGACCATCAAATCCTTGATTACTGGAAATGCCTTTGCTCGGAACGGTTCAATTACGATGGTATCCCCATCATTGAACTTGCGCATGTGCAATTGGCATGTTGTGACCAAACGGTCTGGTCCATGGGGCTCCCCATTTATTTGCAAGGAACAGGCGCCACAAATGCCTTCGCGGCAGTCGTGGTCAAATACTACAGGTTCTTCCCCTTTTTCGATGAGTTGCTCGTTCAATACATCCAACATTTCCAAAAAGGACATATCGCCTTCAATGCCCTCGATGGGATAGGTTTGCATGCTCCCTTTGGCTTGGGCATTTTTTTGTCTCCAGATTTTTAAGGTAAGCTTCATGGTTTATTTGTATGAACGGGTTTTCACTTCAATGTTTTCATAATCCAGGTTTTCTTTGTGCAATACGGCATCACTGGGAGCTCCCTTGTATTCCCAAGCGGCGGCATACATAAAGTTTTCGTCGTCGCGAAGGGCTTCACCTTCTTCGGTTTGGTATTCTTCCCGGAAATGCCCTCCACAGGATTCGTTGCGGTGCAATGCATCTTTGGCAAACAATTCACCCAATTCCAGAAAATCGGCCACGCGCATCGCTTTTTCCAACTCGGGGTTCATCTCGTCCATGGTGCCAGGGACTTTCACATCTTTCCAGAATGCTTCGCGCAAGGCTTTAATTTCTGAAATGGCTTCCTGCAATCCTTTGGCATTTCGGGCCATCCCCACTTTGTCCCACATGATTTTTCCCAATTTTTTGTGGAAATGATCCACACTCTTCGTTCCCTTGTTGCTGATGAGTTTTTCCAATTGGTCGCGAACCTCTTTTTCAGCTTTTTCAAATTCAGGGAGGTCCGTTGAAATCTTTCCGGTTCGGATGTCCTTGGAAAGGTAATCCCCAATGGTATAGGGCAGTACAAAGTAGCCGTCGGCCAATCCCTGCATCAGGGCACTGGCCCCAAGCCTGTTGGCCCCGTGGTCGCTGAAGTTGGCTTCCCCCGCAGCGTAACATCCCGGGATGGTGGTCATGAGATTGTAATCTACCCAAATGCCCCCCATGGTATAGTGAACGGCTGGGTAAATCATCATCGGGGTTTTGTATGGGTTTTGGTCGACAATCTTTTCGTACATCTGGAACAGATTCCCGTATTTGTTTTCGATCACTTTTTCGCCCAATTCACGGATTTGAACTTCCGTTGGGTTTTCCATGTGATGGATCGCCGCTTGTTCCTTTCCATAGCGCATAATGGCAGAGGAAAAGTCTAAATAAACCGCTTCACCGGTTTTGTTTACCCCAAACCCGGCATCGCACCGTTCCTTGGCCGCTCTGGACGCAACGTCTCGAGGTACCAAATTTCCGAAGGAGGGATAACGTCGTTCCAGGTAATAATCTCGGTCTTCCTCTTTAATTTCAGTAGGTTTTAATTTTCCATCACGGATGGCTTTGGCATCTTCTAATTTTTTGGGAACCCAAATACGACCATCATTCCTCAGCGACTCCGACATCAAAGTTAATTTGGATTGGTGGTCCCCTGAAACCGGAATGCAAGTTGGGTGAATTTGGGTATAGCACGGATTGGCAAAATAGGCTCCTCGCTTGTGGATTTTCCAGGAAGCTGTTACGTTGCTCCCCATGGCGTTGGTAGAAAGGTAAAACACATTTCCGTAACCTCCAGTGGCGATCACCACGGCGTGTGCTGAATGGCGTTCAAGTTTGCCTGTGACCAAATCGCGGGCAATGATGCCACGCGCCTTGCCATCAATAACCACCAAATCCAACATTTCATGACGATTGAAGGCTTTGATTTTTCCGCGGTTTATTTGTCGGTTCATGGCTGAATACGCTCCCAGTAACAACTGTTGCCCCGTCTGTCCTTTCGCATAAAAAGTTCGGGAAACCAGTACGCCCCCAAACGAACGGTTGTCCAACAATCCACCATATTCTCTAGCAAAAGGAACTCCTTGTGCTACACATTGGTCGATGATATTAGCTGATACCTCGGCCAAGCGGTACACATTTTCTTCACGGGAACGGTAATCGCCCCCTTTAATGGTATCGTAGAACAATCGATACACCGAATCGCCGTCTCCTTGATAGTTTTTTGCAGCATTGATTCCCCCTTGCGCGGCAATGGAATGCGCGCGACGAGGCGAATCCTGGTAACAAAAGGTCTTTACGTTGTAGCCTAATTCTGCGAGTGTGGCTGCAGCACTTCCTCCTGCCAAACCAGTTCCTACGACAATCACATCAATGTTCCTTTTGTTGGCAGGGTTTACGAGGTTGATCTTGTTTTTATGGTTTGTCCACTTATCGGCTAAGGGTCCTTTGGGTAATTTGGCATCTAATGACATATCGCTAGCGTTTAGTGGGGTAATTGATTAAAATGATGGTAGAGGGCAATGAAAATAAAGCCAAGCGGAATAAGAATGGCGAAAGCTTTTGTAAATCCTTTCAGACATCTGGAATATTTGTTGTTAAACCCTACACTTTGGAACGAGGAAGAAAACCCATGCCAGAGATGCACCGCAAGTAGGATGAAAGCAATAACGTAGATTCCCAAACGAACCGGGCTTTCAAACTTGTGAACGGTTTCGGCATAATATCGGGTAGGTTCCTCCGGATTGGATTCGATGTACTTGTAGACCATTTCAGGTACCCAAAAATCGTAGAAGTGCAATCCAAGAAAGGCGAGTACCACCAAACCGGAAATGATCATGTTCCTTGAAGCCCAACTGGAATTAGAACCGCCCTTGAAACTGGCGTATTTGATGGCACGGGCTTTTCGGTTTTTGATTTCCAGCACAAACCCCATCACAAAGTGGAACACTACGGCAAAGATCAGTACAGGCTGCAGGATGGCTTGAACCAATCCATTGGTTCCCATAAAATGGGACCAGCTATTGAAGGTATCCGGAGCTACGACCGAGGTAAAATTGATGGTAAAATGTTGCGCTAAGAAAAAGATTAAAAACAGCCCTGAAAGCGCCATGGCAAATTTTCGGGCAATGGAAGAAGAGAGGATTCCCATAGTGTTTCTTTTCAAAATTTCAACATACAAAAGTAAGTTTCAATTGCATGACCGCCAAACTTTGCGATTTCTTTTAGCCAGAATTTAGAACTATTTTAAACAATCGCCAAGGGGTTATTTCAATTCCAGTTTTTGTTGTCCTGTATGACCTGCTATTTCAAAAGAAAGACGATAGTTCCCTTTGGGTAAATAGTACATTCCATTTTGACTTTTTGAAACTTTCTTTCCTGTTTTTTCAAGGGTTTTGACTCCCTTTTCGGAAAGTGTAAGGTCGTATGCCGAAATATTGATTCCTTTATCAACATTCAAACTCCACTCATTGAGCACCTTCCCATCTTCAGTAAGAACCTTAATGGTCCCTAGGCCAGCAGTTGGTGCAAAAAATGAAATAGACAAGGAAGGCTCATAGGGATCATTCCAAGTACTGAAACTATTGCCCCATCTTCTGGATACTTCAATAGGTTCGAAAGCACTCACCACCAAATTGTCCCTATTTTCTTGGGAAAGTTGTTGCAATAAAGATACGTCGGCGATGTAAATGGAACGCCCGTGGGTTCCCAATACTACATCCTTGGCCGCTGCCTGAACCGCAATATCATGAACCGCCACATTAGGAAGCCCCTTGGAAAATGGTTGCCAGCTGGCTCCTTTGTCCAAAGAGGTATAAGCTCCATTATCTGTACCAACATAAAGGAGGTTTTCATTTTCCGCATCTTCACGAATCACGTTTACTGGTGAAGTCGGTAAATTCCCGACAATGCTTTTCCAGGTTTTGCCATAATCCTCACTCACATAAACGTAGGGTTTAAAATTGTCCCAACGGTAACCATTTAATGTTACATAAACCCTCGACTTTTTATGCTGTGAAGCCACCACGCGGCTCACCCAAAGGTCCTTTGGAAAACTTTGCGATATGTTGGTCCAATCGGCACCAGAATTTTGAGAGACATAGACCAGTCCGTCATCACTGCCTGTGTATAGCAATCCAAATTGAAAGGGCGATTCAGTAATGGTGGTTAATGTACCATAAGCCACGTTGCCCACTTTGCCGCCATTGGTCAAATCGGGGGAGATGGCTTCCCAATCGTCTCCTCGATTCAAACTGCGCATCAATTTATTGCCACCAAAATAAAGAATGTCCTGATTGTGACTGCTCAATAAAATTGGAGTTTGCCAATTGAATCGATAAGGGCTCTCGCCCAATTCATGTTTCGGTTGGATGTAGTTGTTTTCATTAGTCTTCCGATTCAATCGGTAATAGTTTCCAAATTGAAATCCGGTATAAACGATGTTGTTGTCCCTGGAATCGACCTGCACCTGCATGCCATCGCCCCCCATGATCATCTCATAAGGATAGTTGCCCGATTGGTGCCAATAAACGCCTTCTTCCGTATCACTGGCCCCCACCCAAACTCCGTTGTCTTGAAGTCCGCCATATACGTTATATGGTTCGGCATTATCAACCGCGATGGCATAAAACTGTCCTACAGAAGGGGTATTGCATTTTATCCAATGGGCTCCGTCGTCGTAGGAAATATTGACCCCGCCATCATTACCATTAATGAGGTGGCCGGGCATTTTGGGATTAATCCAAAGCACATGGTGATCGCCATGCACATTGTCTGCATCGATGGAGGAAAAAGTTTTCCCACCATCCTTGGATTTGAGAATAGGAACTCCATACAGATAGATGGTATTGGCGTTGTTCGGATCGACATGAATCTTGCCGAAATAATATCCATAAGAATAATACACATCGTCCAAATAGCCCTTGTGGGTTTTGTTCCATGTTTTTCCACCATCGGTACTTTTGTAAACTTCTGCACCGATAACAGGGGTATCGAACAATAAGGTATTGGCATCTTCCAAATATTTCGCCAAATCGATAGGTTGAACCGTTCCCTCTTGGACCATCTTTTTGACACTCTCGGCGGTGTATTTTTTTTGAAAGCCATTGTTCCGAAGAAAATTTTCCAGTTTCTTGTCTTCGAGCCCCAAAAACTGTTCCTTGGTCATAGTTTTGAACCCGTCTTTTGATAGTCCGTCGCTATCGGTTTCCTCCCCTTCCTTTTCCCGATGGAATTGATTGTCGTGTATGGCATAAACTGTAAGTTCGTCAACAACAGCCAATCCTATGCGGCCAACTCCATCTCCTGTTGGAAACCCACTAGCTTCCGTTGTCATTTTTACCCAGGTATTGCCCGCATCGGTACTTTTAAAAATAGCACTCCCAGTTCCATTCCCTCTGAAATTCCAAGCCTTTCTGTCCTTATCCCAAGATGCAGCGTACATGATGTTGAAATTATTGGGGTGAACGCTCATTTCGATAATTCCAGTACCAGGATCGACAAATAAGGTCTTGTTCCAGGTTTTGCCCCCATCAAAAGTTTTATAGACCCCTCGTTCAGTACTTTCAGAATACAGGTGGCCTGTAACACCCACCACCATTTCATCGGCATTGCTGGGATTGATCAATATCCGGCAGATGTGCTGCGAATCCTGCAAGCCCATATTTTCCCAAGTTTTTCCATTATCGGAACTCTTCAACAGTCCAATCCCGGCATAGGAAGACCGGGAGGCGTTTACTTCCCCCGTACCTACCCAAATGGTATGATTTTTCCAGTCCACTGCCAAGGCCCCAACATTTTGTGTAGGGCTGCTATCGAGCACTGGCTCAAAACTGGTCCCATTGTTGGAAGTGTGCCAAACCCCACCACTGGCATAACCTACATAAAATTCGGCTGGATTTTGTGGATTAACGGCCAAGTCGACTACCCGCCCACTCATGATGGAAGGGCCAATATTGCGAAACGGTAGGTTTTTGACCAAGGAATTTTGGGTCAGCTGTTCCTTTTGCTGAAGTCCAGTTACGACCTCATCAACGGATGTGGCGGGTTGCTGTGCTGAAATGTTCAAGGATAAGAACAAAAATGCAATTAAGGTTGGTATAATTTTCATTGGAAGAAATTATTTGAGAAGGTGGAAGATACCAATAAATCCTAAAAAATGACAGAAAGTGCTGTCCTAAAATTCTTTCCAGATACTAAGGTTCCCATGTTACTAGAAAGTTAGTACCTTCGAAAACCATACAGCTCATACTTTGAAGGCATCACCACAACAACTTGAAACTTATTTGAAGCAAGTCATTTCCGATCCAAAAATGGATGAGGCTATCAAAATCCTTATGGCCTATTTTAAACCTCTTGCGCTTCAAAAAAATCGGTTTTTTGTAAAGGAAGGAGCCATCTGCAAATATTTTTGTTATGTGTCCAGCGGAATCCTTCAACACTTTATTGAAGTGAATGGAGAAGAAAAAACGACCTATTTAGCCTTGAAAAACACCTGCACGAGTGCCCTGAAGAGTTTTCGGGAAGAAATTCCTTCCAGAAAAAACATTAAAGCATTAACAGATTGTGAGCTTTGGGTCATCACGCATGATGATTTTGAATCGCTCATGCAACTGCAACCGGTATTCCGAACGTTCTATCACAACCTCATAGAGAACCAAATCTACCGAATCGATGACCACCGCATTAATTTGTTGACCCTTTCCCCGGAAGAGCGGTATCTCAAATTGTTGGGCAACGATCCGCAAATGGTCCGTGAAATACCATTGAAGTACCTAGCCTCTTTTTTGGGCATTTCCATTCGGCACCTTAGCCGTATCCGCAAAAATGCAATTTAGTGCCATTTGGCCTCTTTTTTCCGAGCATCTTTGGCTACCTTTGAAGGTAATTTGAATTCATTTGTCATGAAATATTTACCCATAGACCGTAATCTGTACATCGAAAACCGCAAAAACTTCATGCAACGCATGAAACCCAAAAGCATTGCGGTATTTAACAGCAACGACATTTATCCCGTGAGCGCAGACAGCACCATGCCCTTTAACCAACATCGGGACATCCTTTACCTTAGCGGCGTAGACCAAGAAGAAAGCGTTTTGTTGTTATTTCCAGATTCCGTAGACCAAAAACATCGGGAAATCCTGTTCCTTCGGGAAACCAACGAGCACATTGCCATTTGGGAGGGCGAAAAGTTAACCAAGGAACGAGCTTTTGAGGTAAGCGGCATCAAAACCGTGTATTGGCTTTCGGAATTTGACAAGATTTTTTTCGAACTCATGACCCAAGCCGAAACGATTTATTTCAATACCAACGAACACTACCGCCAAAGTGTGGAGACTGAAACCAGGGAAGATCGTTTTATCAAAAAGACCAAAGAAAAATTTCCAGCACACACCTGGGCCAAAAGCAATCCCATCCTTCAGCGGTTGCGGTCGGTGAAAAATCCGATTGAAATAGACTTAATCCAAACCGCCTGCAACATCACCGAAAAAAGCTTCCGTAGGGTGCTCGGTTTCATCAAGCCCGGTGTTTGGGAATATGAAATAGAAGCGGAATACATCCACGAATTCATCCGAAACCGATCCAAAGGCTTTGCTTACACCCCCATCATTGCCAGTGGGAACAATGCCAACGTCTTGCACTATATCGAAAACAATCAACAGTGCAAGGACGGTGACCTGATTTTGATGGATGTTGGAGCGGAATATGCCAATTACAGCAGCGACATGACCCGTACCGTACCTGTGAACGGGAAGTTCACCAAACGTCAAAAGGACATCTACAATGCAGTTTTACGCGTAAAGAACGCAGCAACCCAACTATTGGTTCCTGGAGCATTGTGGAAGGAATACCATGTGGAAGTGGGCAAGCTGATGACTTCCGAATTGTTGGGACTGGGATTGTTGGATAAAGCCGATGTTCAGAACGAAAACCCCGATTGGCCCGCCTATAAAAAATACTTCATGCACGGTACGAGCCACCATATGGGACTGGACACCCACGACTACGGCATTTTGTGGGAACCCATCAAAGCGAACATGGTCTTTACGGTAGAGCCTGGCATCTATTTGCCCGAAGAAGGATTTGGCATCCGCATTGAGGACGATGTCGTGGTGCAGGAACATGGGACGCCAATGAATTTAATGAAAAACATCCCCATTGAAGTGGAAGAGATTGAAGACCTAATGGCATAAAAAAAGCCCGCTTTCCAGCGGGCTTTTTCGTAAACTAGCTAAACATTACAGGTTCAATACCCCGTTTTCTGCCCAAGCATAATCGTTCCAAGCATAGGCATCGGCCTGCTCATCGTTGGTAAAGTTACCGTCTACGATGTAACGGAATTCATACGATTGGTCTTTTTCTAAATCGACGGTTCCCTTAAAGGTTCCGTTCTTTAGCTTCTTCAATGGATTTGTTTTGGCATTCCAGTTATTGAAAGATCCAACAACTTTTACTTCCTTGGCGGTTTCAGCAGGCACGGTAAAAGTGACTTTGCAAACCGGTTTTGATTTTAAATATTGTTTTGTAATTGCCATGATGTTCAAGTTTTAAATTTGGTTTCAAAGCTATGACACAAACACACAACCGCAAACATTTAAGTGCTAAAAAATCAGCGTTTTAGCAATTTGACAAGGAAAGGATTCCTTTATTGCATACTTGTGAAAATTTAGCTTTAAAAAATGGGGATTCGGCAAAAAAAAGGGCTTGTGAAAGCGTGAGAAAAATTCAAAAAAATGAACTATAACGTTTTCGATTTTTCAGGAAATTGTGAAAAAAATCAAAAAAACGTCAATTTTCTTCCAGAGATGTGTTTGAAAAGTGCTTTTTTCGGAAAAATTGCAACACCCAAAAAACCAAAAATACTGGGAAGAACCACCCCAAATTATGTTGGGCTAGAGGAAGCCAAGAAAAAAGTGGTTCCAAATAGTTGGTCCCAAAGACTGCATCCCAAAAATCGGGTATGCTAAAGAGCACCGTAGTCCAAACCACTCCTCTAAAAACCAACTTGGGCGCCCAAATTTCGGGCAGGGCATTCAGCACAATTAGAACAATGGTTACCGGATACACCAAAAGCAGAGCCGGAAATGCTATATCTATAATAAAACCTACCTGATTTTGCCCCATCATAACACCCATGAAGCAACACAGCAATGCCGCGATGTAATAGGCTTTTTTGGAATCTTTGAACAGTCCCTTTACAAAGTCGGCTGTTCCCACAATAATTCCCACGGCAGTCGTGAAACAGGCCAACCCGATCAAAACGGCCAAAAATGCGCCCCCAAGTTTCCCCAAAATTTCATGACTAAGTTGGTGCAACAATGGAGCACGGTCCAACCCAGGCCAAACTCCACTGAATGTGGCTCCCAAGGCGATCAAACCAGCATATACAGCTAAGAGGCAAAAACCAGACAAAAGCCCCGCCCGGAAAATGATTTGCTTCCGCTCGGTATAGGTATACTTTCCCAACAATTCCAAAGAAATTACTAAAACCGCTCCAACGACCACCCCTCCAATGGCATCAAAAGTTTGATACCCTTCCAAAATCCCGGCTGTAAAATTTTGTCCAAATTTTGAATCCAGAGGTTCAGGATTACCAAGGAACAGCCCCAAAACGACAATCAGTATTAAGAGGACTAAAATAAGTGGCGTGAGAAACTTCCCAATAAAACCCAGTATTTTTGTCCGGAACAAAACAAAAAATGCCACAAGACCAAAATAGAGTGTACTAAAGCCAAGTGATGACAGCTCAAAATAGGGGGCTATTCCCATTTCGTAGGTAACCGAAGCGGTCCTTGGCGCAGGCAGGGATACCGAAACAAAATAAACGATAATTCCAAAGACCAAAGCAAACTTTGGGGATACTTTTCTGGCAAAATCCAATAAAGTTCCCTGCAACTTGGCATGCCCATAAATGGCCATGATGGGAATAACTACAGCCGAGAGTGCAAACCCCAAAGTTACCCAAAACCATTCCTTCCCCGCTTGATATCCCAAATAGGGAGGCAGTATGAGATTTCCTGCCCCAAAGAAGAGGGAAAAAAGGCCAAAAGCCAAGATGAAGGTTTGCTTGCTGTGTTTCAATAGCGGATATTTGTGGGGAAGATAACAAAATGGTTTTTCAGTTTCGTAAGGCACCCCAATTTTATCAAACCCATGGCAAAGGCCCTGCCATGGTTCTTTTACATGGATTTTTGGAAGATGGTACCATATGGGACCGGTATGTTGACCACTTGTCTAAAAAATACTTTTTGATTGTCCTCGACTTACCTGGCCATGGAAAAAGTGGGGTCGTTGCAAAAACCCATTCTATGGAATTGATGGCTGAAGCCGTCTACGAATTGCTACAATTGCTAAAAATAGATACAGTGGTGTTGGTAGGTCATTCCATGGGAGGGTATGTAAGTTTGGCATTCGCCGAAATGCATCCCGAAACCCTTTCCGGATTGGTTTTGTTGAATTCTACCCCTGAAGCTGATGGCCCGGAACGCATCGAAAATAGAAATAGGGCATTGGAAATGATCCCCAAGGAAAAAGAAAAAATTATTGGCATGGCCCTAAGCAATCTGTTTTCGGAAAATGCCAGGACGCTCTATTGCGATGAAATAAAAAAACTGAAACAGCAAGCAAATGGTTTCGCAACAGAGGGTATTTTGGCCAACATCCGTGGAATGCGGGACCGAAAAGACCGAACCTCCATCCTCACGGCCGTTTCAAAAACCAAATGGCTGCTGTGTGGCGATCAGGATCCCGTAGTACCTTTAAAAACTTCCCGAAACGTTTCAAAAAAAACCGGTACCCCTATCCAAATACTGCATGGGAGCCACATGGGATGGCTTGAAAATGAAGCTAATATTAAAGATTTTTTACTTTTTGTCGATTTTTTTTACACTTAATCGATTTTTGAAAGATTTTTTTCTATATTTAGTGCATCCAAAAATAGAGAATCATGAAAAACAACTCCTCAAGACCATTGTTCTCCTTTTCTGGTTTCGTTTGCAGTACTTTTGGGCACGATTACGTTATTACCCGCAAGGTCACCAATCACATCAATGAGTATCGGTGCACCCATTGTGGGAAGGAAGTGACGGATAACTTTTCGGGCAATTTGGAACAACTTACCTTAAAGAATAAACAAGTCAATAGTTCCCTGGCCTTGTTTTTTGAAAAGAAGACCAAGCGGGATTATTCCACATCATGAAGAAGAAACTTAGCTGTAAAATATTCGGGCACCATTTTTCCCGCATTCCCAAAAAGGACCTACTTATTGAAGAATATGAGTGTTCTCATTGCAAACAAAAGTTTACCACCGATGGGTATGGGAGAATGGTAAAACTCAACAAATACTGGGAAGACAATAATTACATGTTCGAAAACAAATTGAAAAATCGAACGGTAGCCTGAATTATTTTTCGGAAAATGAATTCCATCCCCTTGCCTTAATGGGAATTTTGGTATTGCCCCTTGTAATTAGGTGAATGCCTTCGGAAGGAGCTGTCATATGGCCAATAACCGTTAAATTTGGGTTGCCCTTGATTTTTGAATAATCGTCCCCAGAAATGGTAAACAACAATTCATAATCTTCCCCTCCACTGAGTGCAATGGTGGTACTATCTAAATTGAATTCTTCACACGCATTGATTACTTGGGGATCCAACGGTATTTTATCTTCATACAAATTGCAGCCTACCTTAGAGGCTTTGCACAAGTGCATAATTTCCGATGAAAGCCCATCACTGATATCGATCATGGAGGTTGGCTTTACCTCCAATTCTCTCAAAAGTGTCACCATATCTTTCCGGGCTTCAGGTTTTAATTGTCGTTCTATCAAATAAGTATACGCTTCCAAATCGGGCTGTGCATTTGGGTTTACCTGGAATACTTGCTTTTCCCGCTCCAAAATTTGCAATCCCATGTACGCGCCTGCCAAATCGCCTGTTACTACCAGCAAATCATTATTTTTGGCACCGTTTCGATAGGCCACACGGTCTTCTGAAACTTCACCGATAGCCGTGACACTAATGATGAGCCCAGAAGTTGATGAAGTTGTGTCCCCCCCTACCAAATCCACTTTATAAAGCTGGCACGCCAGATGGATGCCTTCATAAAGTGCCTCGAGCGCTTCAACCGGAAACCGGTTGGAAACGGCTATGGAGGTAGTAATTTGAGTGGCTTCCGCATTCATGGCGTAAACGTCACTCAAGTTTACGATCACTGCTTTGTAACCCAAATGTTTTAAGGGCATGTAGCCCAAATCAAAATGAACCCCTTCCACCAAAAGATCGGTGGTGACCACTTTTAATTTTTTTGAATTCCCCGAAAGCACGGCGGCATCATCACCAACTCCCATTACGGTAGATTTTTGTTCCACCCTAAATTGTTTAGTCAAATGATCAATCAATCCAAATTCGCCCAATTCGGAGATGGAAGTTCTGGTATGGTTTTTATCTTCTAGCATGCAAAAACATCATTTAGTCACAAAAATACATTTTCTATATAGGTTCAATAGGGAATATGATAGAAATCCTTGGAGTATTTTTAAAAGATGCGAATATTATTTAAAAATTCATCAATAATCTCAATAAATATAGGACATTAACAAAAAAACTGGCAATAATTTACTAGCTTTGGTTGCGCAAAAAAAATTGTTTATCCTTTTATCACTTCTTTGTGGTAAAAACCTAACCCAATTATCCATGTTTAAATTTACACTATCAATCGTATTTTTGGTGCCACTCCTTTCGTTATCCCAAACTCCTTGCTCTAGTGGAATGGCCGGAAGTTTCCCTTGTGATGGGTATGATTTACAATCCCATTTAACCCTTTCATCCCTCAGCGCCTCTTCAGGAAACGATTCCTGGGGTTGGACCGATCCACTGGACGGAACTGAGTATGCTTTAATGGGACTCAATAACGGAATTGCATTTATAGACATTTCCGATCCGGTTAATCCAATTTATTTGGGAAAATTGCCTACACACTCCGACCCATCGCTTTGGAGGGACGTAAAAGTTTACAACAATTATGCATTTGTAGTGAGTGAAGCCAGCAGCCATGGCATGCAGGTATTTGACCTAACCCGGTTAAGAAATGTTGCCAGCCCGCCAGAAACCTTTACTGAAGACGCTTACTATGGTGGTTTTGGCCATTGCCACAACATCGCCATTAATGAAGATACAGGATATGCCTATGCCATCGGGACGAGTACCTTTGGTGGTGGTCCTCATTTTATTGACATTTCTGACCCCTTGAATCCCGTAGCAGCTGGGGGATACTCTGGAAGTAACTACACCCACGATGCTCAAATTATTACCTACAACGGTCCCGATACCGACTACACGGGCCATGAAATCTTTTTTGGGTCAAACGAAGACAGAGTAGTCATTGTAGATGTTACCAATAAGGCCAATCCACAACTCATCAAAACTATCAATTATGCCAATGTATCGTATACACACCAATGCTGGCTAACCGACGACCGTAATTATTTACTTGTAGGGGATGAGTTGGACGAGTCTAATTTTGGATTCAATACCCGAACCTTGGTTTTTGATGTAAGTGATTTAGATACTGCCGCTTGGGACTTTGACTATTTTGCCAACATTCCTTCCATAGACCACAATGGTTACGTGGTTGGCGACAAATATTATTTGGCCAGTTATACCGGAGGTATCAGGGTACTCGATATATCGGATATTGCCAATCAAAACATTTCTGAAGTTGGTTTTTTTGACACCTACCCCAGTAACAACAGTGCCAATTTTGATGGTGTATGGAATGTGTACCCTTTCTTTGGTAGTGGCAATATTGTAATTAGCGACTTGGATGATGGTTTCTTTGTGGTGAAAGAATCTTTGGTAGACAATATTGATCCGGTAGCCGTGTGTCAAAGTTATACCGCTTCGCTGGATGCAAATGGCCAGGCTATTATCGCCGGAAGTGATGTCGATGGAGGATCAAGTGATAATAGTGGATTTTTTACTCTCTCGGTAAGTCCCAACACATTTAATTGTTCAGACATAGGGGGTCCCATCACCGTAACCCTTACCGTAACGGATCCATCGGGAAACACCGATACCTGTACCACCGAAGTAACGATTGTTGACGATATGGGGCCCACATTTAGTTGCTACAGCAACGAAACTGTTGCGTACGATACGGGCAACCCCTATTATACTTTGCCCAATTACGTGCTCAATAATGATGTAACAGCCACTGATAACTGTACGTCAAACTTGACCATTACTCAGGATCCCGTAGCAGGAACCCAACTAACCGTAGGCACTTATACCATTTCTTTTGAAGCTACCGACGACGAAGGCAATACCAGTACTTGTAGCTTTGAGCTTACCGTCCTTGAGGAATTGGGTGTTGGCGATTATACCTTGGAAAAAGGGTTAGTTATTTACCCAAACCCTGCCAGCAATCAGGTAAATATTCTTTCTAAATTTGAAAAAATCAATCACATAGAACTTTATGATATTTCTGGAAAACGCCTGCTAGACCTAGATCAACTGGATTTTTCCAATTATACCATT